>NZ_JBEYXK010000008.1:0-165552 GCF_040645035.1 Streptomyces sp. NPDC046876
GGGTATCAACTTCTGGCGTTGATTTTTGGCACGCTGTTGAGTTCTCAAGGAACGGACGCTTCCTTTGTACTCACCCGCAGTAACACTTACTGGGGATTTCCTCCGGGCTTTCGTTCTTCGTTTTTTCTTTCTTCGATTCAGACTCTATCAGAGTCTTTCTCGCTCCGCCCTCCGGGCTTTCGCTTTCGCGTTTTCCCTTTCGGCGGTTCCAACCTTACCAGACTCTTTTCCGTGCCGTTTCCGGATCGGATTCGAATTCGGTGGCCGTTGGAGGGCCTTTCCCTTTCGGGCGGAGCAGACTTTATCAGGTTTCCCGAGGTCTGATTGCCACCCGCTCGCAGACCCGCCAGGGCACACGTGTGTGCCCGCGTTTCGTACGAGGTGGAGCCGTAAACGTACTGGAGCGGGGCCCGTGATGCAAATCCGGTTGCCCCGCTCCAGTGACGTCGCTATGCGACGGGTCAGACCTCGACCACGACCGGCAGGATCATCGGGCGGCGGCGGTAGCCGTCCGAGACCCACTTGCCCATCGTGCGGCGGATGAGCTGCTGGATCTGGTGCGGCTCGGCGACGCCGTCGGCCGCCGCGCGGGCGATGGCCTCCTCGATCTTCGTCGCGACCTGGGTGAAGGCCCCGTCCTCGATGCCGGAGCCGCGGGCCTGGATGTTCGGGCCGGTGACGACCTTGCCCGTGGTGCTGTCCACGACCACGTAGACCGAGATGATGCCCTCTTCGCCGAGGATGCGGCGGTCCTTGAGGGAGGTCTCGGTGACGTCGCCGACCGACAGGCCGTCCACGTACACGTAGCCGGCCTGGACCTTGCCGGAGATGCGCGCCTTGCCGTCGACGAGGTCGACGACGACGCCGTCCTCGGCGATCACGATGCGGTCCTTCGGGACGCCCGTCATCGCGCCGAGCTCCGCGTTGGCACGCAGGTGGCGCCACTCGCCGTGGACCGGCATCAGGTTCCGCGGCTTGCAGATGTTGTAGAAGTACAGCAGCTCGCCGGCGGAGGCGTGGCCGGAGACGTGGACCTTGGCGTTGCCCTTGTGCACCACGTTGGCGCCCCAGCGGGTCAGGCCGTTGATCACGCGGTAGACCGCGTTCTCGTTGCCCGGGATCAGGGACGACGCCAGGATCACCGTGTCGCCGGGGACGATCCGGATCTGGTGGTCGCGGTTGGCCATGCGGGACAGGGCCGCCATCGGCTCGCCCTGGGAGCCCGTGCAGACCAGCACGACCTCGTGGTCCGGCAGGTCGTCGAGGGTCTTCACGTCGACGACGAGGCCGGCGGGGACCCGCAGGTAGCCCAGGTCACGGGCGATGCCCATGTTGCGGACCATCGAGCGGCCCACGAAGGCGACCCGGCGGCCGTACTCGTGCGCGGCGTCGAGGATCTGCTGGATGCGGTGGACGTGGCTCGCGAACGAGGCCACGATGATCCGCTTCTGGGCGCCCGCGAAGACGCCGCGGATGACGCCCGAGATGTCGCGCTCCGGCGGGACGAAGCCCGGGACCTCGGCGTTCGTGGAGTCCGAGAGGAGGAGGTCGATGCCCTCCTCGCTCAGACGCGCGAAGGCGTGCAGGTCGGTGAGGCGGTTGTCCATCGGGAGCTGGTCCATCTTGAAGTCGCCGGTGGCGACGACCAGGCCCGCGGGGGTGCGGATGGCGACGGCCAGCGCGTCCGGGATGGAGTGGTTGACCGCGATGAACTCGCAGTCGAAGACCCCGAGGGCCTCGCGGTCGCCTTCCTTCACCTCGAGGGTGTAGGGGCGGATGCGGTGCTCCTGGAGCTTCGCCTCGATGAGGGCCAGCGTCAGCTTCGAGCCGATCAGCGGGATGTCCGGCTTCTCCCGCAGGAGGTACGGGACGGCGCCGATGTGGTCCTCGTGGCCGTGCGTGAGGACGATGCCCTCGACGTCGTCGAGGCGGTCCCGGATCGACGAGAAGTCCGGCAGGATCAGGTCGATGCCCGGCTGCTCCTCCTCGGGGAAGAGGACGCCGCAGTCGACGATCAGCAGGCGGCCGTCGAACTCGAAGACGGTCATGTTGCGGCCGATCTCGCCCAGGCCGCCCAGCGGGGTGACGCGCAGGCCGCCCTGGGGGAGCTTCGGCGGCGGGCCGAGCTCAGGGTGCGGATGGCTCAAAAGTCTCTCCTTCACCACACGCGCCACGTACCTCGTTCGGCACGTGGCGCGCATGTCATTCGTTCGTGCACTTGCGTGGGTGTAACCGGTCTTGCTTGTTCAGTTGTCTTGTTCAGTTGTGAAGTCCGTTGTCAGAGCTGTACCCCGCCGGCCGCAAGATCGATCTTGAGCTGGGCGGTCTCCTCGGCGGTCAGCTCGACGAGCGGGAGCCGCAGCGGGCCCGCGGGCAGGCCCTGGAGGTTCAGGGCGCCCTTGGTGGTGATCACGCCCTGGGTGCGGAACATGCCGGTGAAGACCGGCAGCAGCTTCTGGTGGATCTCGGTGGCCTTCTGGACGTCGCCGTTCAGGTGGGCGTCGAGCATCGCGCGCAGCTCGGGGGCGACCACGTGGCCGACGACGGAGACGAAGCCGACCGCGCCGACGGACAGCAGCGGCAGGTTCAGCATGTCGTCGCCGGAGTACCAGGCGAGGCCGCTCTGGGCGATGGCCCAGCTGGCGCGGCCGAGGTCGCCCTTGGCGTCCTTGTTGGCGACGATGCGGGGGTGCTCGGCCAGGCGCACCAGGGTCTCGGTGTTGATCGGGACGCCGCTGCGGCCCGGGATGTCGTAGAGCATCACCGGGAGCTCGGTGGCGTCGGCGATGGCCGTGAAGTGCCGGTAGAGGCCCTCCTGCGGCGGCTTGTTGTAGTACGGGGTCACCGCGAGCAGGCCGTGCGCGCCGGTGCGCTCGGCCTGGCGGGCGAGCTCGAGGGTGTGGCGGGTGTCGTTCGTGCCGATGCCGGCGACGACGTGGGCACGGTCGCCGACTGCTTCGAGGACGGCTCGTACGAGGTCGTTTTTCTCCGCGTCGGTGGTGGTCGGGGACTCGCCGGTGGTCCCGTTGACGATCAGGCCGTCGTTGCCTGCGTCCACCAGGTGGACGGCGAGCTGCTGCGCGCCGTCGAGGTCGAGAGCGCCATCCGCCGTGAACGGCGTGATCATGGCGGTGAGGACCCGCCCGAAGGGGGTCTGCGGAGTCGAGATCGGAGCCATGGGTAACACGCTACTCGCTGCCACGCTCGCGGTGTCCCCTCGGGGGACGTCAATGGGTCGCGCCTCCCGTCGGCGGCCGGGAGGTGCGTGGAGCCCGGCACTGCCTGCTCGGGGGTTCAAGCAGTGCCGGGTCCGTTTGATCAGCCTAGATGAACTTTCCGAAACGCCGCAATACGGACACTTCGGACTGAGTGGGGCACATCCGTGCGGCAGGGGCTGATCTGCCTGTTCGGGGCCTTCCGGACCTACGGGGCGACGCGTCCGTTCGCGTTGAAGGCGGCGTACGTGAGCGGCATCAGCCGGGCCCAGTGCTGCTCCATCTTCTCGCCGACCATCTCGATCTCCCGCTGCGGGAAGGACGGCACCGTGGCGAGCTCGTGCTGCGTGCGCAGGCCCAGGAAGTGCATGAGCGAGCGGGCGTTGCAGGTGGCGTACATCGAGGAGAACAGCCCGACGGGCAGGACCGAACGGGCCACCTCGCGGGCCACGCCCGCCTCCAGCATCTCCCGGTAGGCCTCGTACGCCTGACGGTACGAGTCCTCCATCACCCGGCCCGTCAGCTCCAGCTGGGCCTCGGTGCCCTCGACGAAGACGTACTTGCCCGGGCGGCCCTCCTGGACGAGCTTGCGCTCGGCGTCCGGGACGTAGAAGACCGGCTCCAGCTCCCGGTAGCGGCCCGACTCCTCGTTGTAGGACCAGCCGACGCGGTGCCGCATGAACTCGCGGAACACGAAGATCGGGGCGCTGATGAAGAAGGTCATCGAGTTGTGCTCGAAGGGACTGCCGTGGCGGTCCCGCATCAGGTAGTTGATGAGGCCCTTGGAGCGCTCCGGGTCCTTCTGGAGCTCGTCGAGCGACTGCTCGCCGGCCGTCGAGACGCGGGCGGCCCACAGCACGTCCGAGTCGGCGGCGGAGTGCTTGACCAGCTCCACCGTCACATCGCTGCGGAAGCTGGGTTTCAGGGCTGGGGCGGCGGTCTCGCTCACCGGGGATCCTTCCGGACGACTCACAGGGGGGCGCGCCCACTCTACGGCGCCCGCGAGGGCTGTCCGTGCACGCACCCGGGAGGGCCGCGATCGCCCGTACGGCTGACGCACCGCCATGAAATCTGCCGGATGTCCCGAATTCCGGGCACCAATCGGTCGGTTCGCACGTCTTACCCGTAGAGCCCGTATCCCGCCCTGACCGTGAGGAGAGTCGCCCCATGCTCCGCCGGCGCGAACCCGTCCCGTTCGCCTTCGTCGCCGAGGCCGACCGTTTCCGCAGCAACGTCGCTCCGCCGCCGCGCGAGAGCCTGAGCAAGACGCAGCTGGCCGCCCGCAGCCTGGTCGGGCTGACCGTGGTGGCGGGGCTCGCCGGCTCCCTGCTCTTCGGTGTTCCCGCACTCCAACCGCACCGCGCGCCCGCCACGTCGCAGCAGTCGGAGGCCGTCCAGGGGCGGTAGCCTCACGGGCACAGCCCTAGAACGTGCATATGAGTGAGGTCCAGCCGTGCCCCTGCCCTTCCTGACGGCCGACGGCGCGTTCGACGCGCAAGACGACGACGCTCCCCTCGACCACGACGACCGGGACCGCTGGCGCCGGCCGTACCGCCCCGGTCCCTGGCGGGTGGCCGGCTCGGCCCTGCTGCTCCTGCTGTCCGCGTTCATGCTGCTCGCCACGATGATCATCGCGTTCACGGGCGCCTGGGCGGGGGCGGCCGTCTGCCTGGTCGCGGCCCTGGGCGTGATCGGGACCGCGCTGCGGATCCTGATGGCGGGCGTCTGGGTGAGCCGTACGGGGCTGCGCCGGGTCGGGCTGCTGCGGACGCGCTCGATCGCGTGGAGCGAGGTCGGCGAGGTGCGCACCGTACAGCAGCCGGTGCGCTGGCTCGGCCTGCCGCGGACGGTGCAGGGCCAGGCCCTCACCGCAGCCGGGCGGGACGGCGCCGAGCTGCCGGTGCTGCTGACCGACCACAACGCCGACTTCCTGTCCCGGGCCGAGGCCTTCGACCGGGCGGTCGACATGGTCGCGGCCTGGGCGGACGAGCACCGGGCCGTGCCCGTCTGAGCTCTACGGCGCAAGACGGGAAGCCCGTACGGGGGATCAGACCCGTACGGGCACTAGCGGTCGTGCAGGGCGATGGCCCTCTGCATGGCCTTGCGCGCCCGCGGGGTGTCGCGGGCGTCGTGGTAGGCGACGGCGAGGCGGAACCAGTTGCGCCAGTCCCCCGGTGCATCCTCCGTCTCGGCCTTGCGGCGCGCGAAGACCTCGTCGGCGGAGTCCCGCAGGATCCGCCCGTGCTCATCCCGCTCCAGCTCGTCCACGGGCAGTCCGCCCTCGGCCTCCAGTACGGCGGCGAGTTCGTTGGCCCGCGTGACGAAGCGGGTGTTCTTCCACAGGAACCAGATGCCGATGACCGGCAGGACGAGCACGGCCGTGCCGAAGGTGACGGTCAGCCAGGTGCCCTGCTGGATCAGCAGGACGCCGCGGCTGCCGACGAGGACGAAGTACACGACCAGGACAGCGGCCGTGAGGAAGTAAGTGATCTTCGCGCGCATGGTGTACTGCCCGATGTCAGCCGAGGTCGAGGAAGTGTTCCAGGCCGAAGGTGAGGCCCGGGGTGGACACCACGCGGCGCGCGCCGAGCAGAATGCCCGGCATGAAGCTGCTGTGGTGCAGGGAGTCGTGGCGGATGGTCAGGGTTTCGCCCTCGCCGCCGAGCAGGACCTCCTGGTGGGCCAGCAGGCCGCGCAGGCGGATGGCGTGCACCGGGACGCCGTCGACGCTCGCGCCGCGGGCACCGTCCAGGGCGGTGGCGGTGGCGTCGGGCTGCGGGGCGCAGCCGGCCTCGGCGCGGGCGGCCGCGATGAGCTGGGCCGTACGGGTCGCCGTGCCGGAGGGGGCGTCGACCTTGTTGGGGTGGTGCAGCTCGACGACCTCGACGGACTCGAAGTAGCGGGCGGCCTGGGCGGCGAACTTCATGGTGAGGACGGCGCCGATGGAGAAGTTCGGGGCGATGAGCACGCCCGTCTCGGGCGAGCCGGCGAGCCAGCCGTTCAGCTGGGCCAGGCGCTCCTCGGTCCAGCCGGTGGTGCCGACGACGGCGTGGATGCCGTGGCGGATGCAGAAGTCGAGGTTGCCCATGACCGAGGCGGGGGTGGTCAGCTCGACGGCGACCTGGGCGCCGGTCTCGGCGAGCGTCTCCAGCTTGTCCCCGCGGCTGAGTGCGGCGACCAGTTCCATGTCCTCGGCGGCCTCGACGGCCCGGACCGCCTCGGACCCGATGCGCCCCTGGGCGCCGAGTACCGCGACCCGCAGCTTGCTGCTCATGCGTGCTTCCTTCGCTTCCACTGGTCGTGGCGGCCAGGCCGCCGTTCCTGCGCCGGGGGCGCCGGCCGGCCGTCCCGGGCGGGGCGGCGGCCGGCGTCCCCGCCGCGCATGCCTCAGGCCACCGCTTCGTCGAGGCGGGCGGCCTGCTTCTCCTTCAGCGGGCCGATCACCGCGAGCGACGGCCGCTGGGCCAGTACATCCTGTGCGACCGAGCGGACGTCGTCCGGGGTCACGGCCCCGATCCGGGCCAGCATCTCGTCGACCGACATCTGGTCGCCCCAGCACAGCTCGCTCTTGCCGATGCGGTTCATGATGGCGCCGGTGTCCTCCAGGCCGAGGACGGTGGAGCCGGACAGCTGGCCGATGGCCCGCTTGATCTCCTCGTCCGTGAGCCCGTCCGTGACGACCTTGTCGAGCTCGTCGCGGCAGATCTGCAGGACGTCGTGGATCTGGCTGGGGCGGCAGCCCGCGTACACGCCGAAGAGTCCGGTGTCGGCGAAGCCCGAGGTGTACGAGTACACGCTGTAGGCCAGGCCGCGCTTCTCGCGGACCTCCTGGAAGAGCCGGGAGGACATGCCGCCGCCGAGGGCCGTGTTCAGCACGCCGAGCGCCCAGCGGCGCTCGTCGGTGCGGGCGAGGCCCGGCATGCCGAGGACGACGTGGGACTGCTCGGTCTTGCGGTTGACCAGGTCGACCCGGCCCGAGGTGCGGATCCGCTTGGTGCCGCTGCGCGGGCCGATGGGCTCGGCGTCGGTGCGGCCGAGGGCGCCGGCCTTCTCGAAGGCGGCGCGGACCTGGCGGACGACCTTGTTGTGGTCGACGTTGCCGGCGGCGGCGACCACGAGGTGGCGGGGGTCGTAGTGCTTCTTGTAGAAGCGGCGGATCCGGTCGGCGCCGAGGGCGTTGATCGTGTCGACAGTGCCGAGCACGGGGCGGCCCAGGGGGGTGTCGCCGTACATGGTGTGCGCGAACAGGTCGTGCACGCAGTCGCCCGGGTCGTCCTCGGTCATCGCGATCTCTTCGAGGATGACGCCGCGCTCGGCGTCGACGTCCTCCTCGCGGATCAGCGAGCCGGTGAGCATGTCGCAGACGATGTCGATCGCCAGCGGCAGGTCGGTGTCGAGGACCCGCGCGTAGTAGCAGGTGTACTCCTTCGCCGTGAAGGCGTTCATCTCGCCGCCGACCGCGTCGATCGCCGAGGAGATGTCGAGGGCGCTGCGCTTGCCGGTGCCCTTGAAGAGGAGGTGCTCGAGGTAGTGCGTGGCGCCGTTGAGCGAGGGGGTCTCGTCGCGGGAGCCGACGTGCGCCCAGATGCCGAAGGTGGCGGAGCGGACGGAGGGCAGCGTCTCGGTGACGATGCGCAGTCCGCCGGGCAGGACGGTGCGCCGGACGGTGCCGATGCCGTTCTCGCCCTTGAGGAGGGTTTGGGTACGGGCGACGGCCCGCCCCTCCGAAGAGGGGCGGGCCGTCACACGGGAACTACGCGACGTCACTTGTCGGAGTCGTCCTTGTCGGCGTCGGCGTCGGCGTCCTCGCCCTCGACCACGGGGATCAGGGAGAGCTTGCCGCGCTGGTCGATCTCGGCGATCTCGACCTGGACCTTGGTGCCGACCGCGAGCACGTCCTCGACGTTCTCCACGCGCTTGCCGCCGGCGAGCTTGCGGATCTGCGAGATGTGCAGCAGGCCGTCCTTGCCCGGGAGCAGGGAGACGAAGGCACCGAAGGTGGTGGTCTTGACGACCGTGCCCAGGTAGCGCTCGCCGACCTCCGGCATGGTCGGGTTGGCGATGCCGTTGATCGTGGCGCGGGCGGCCTCGGCGGCCGGGCCGTCGGCGGCACCGATGTAGATGGTGCCGTCGTCCTCGATCGTGATCTCGGCGCCGGTGTCCTCCTGGATCTGGTTGATCATCTTGCCCTTGGGGCCGATGACCTCGCCGATCTTGTCCACGGGGATCTTGACGGTGATGATCCGCGGGGCGTTGGGGGACATCTCGTCCGGGGTGTCGATCGCTTCCATCATCACGTCGAGGATGTGGAGGCGGGCGTCGCGGGCCTGCTTGAGGGCCGCGGCCAGGACGGAGGCCGGGATGCCGTCCAGCTTGGTGTCGAGCTGGAGGGCGGTGACGAACTCCTTGGTGCCGGCGACCTTGAAGTCCATGTCGCCGAAGGCGTCCTCCGCACCGAGGATGTCGGTGAGGGCGACGTAGTGGGTCTTGCCGTCGATCTCCTGGGAGATCAGGCCCATGGCGATACCGGCGACGGGGGCCTTCAGCGGCACACCGGCGTTCAGCAGCGACATGGTGGAGGCGCAGACCGAGCCCATGGACGTCGAACCGTTGGAGCCGAGGGCCTCGGACACCTGGCGGATCGCGTAGGGGAACTCCTCGCGGGTCGGGAGGACCGGCACGATCGCGCGCTCGGCGAGCGCGCCGTGGCCGATCTCGCGGCGCTTCGGCGAACCGACGCGGCCGGTCTCGCCGACGGAGTACGGCGGGAAGTTGTAGTTGTGCATGTAGCGCTTGCGGGTCACCGGGGAGAGGGTGTCCAGCTGCTGCTCCATGCGGAGCATGTTGAGGGTGGTGACGCCCAGGATCTGGGTCTCGCCACGCTCGAACAGCGCCGAGCCGTGCACGCGCGGGATGGCCTCGACCTCGGCGGCGAGGGTACGGATGTCCGTGATCCCGCGGCCGTCGATGCGGACCTTGTCCTTGATCACGCGCTCGCGCACCAGGGCCTTGGTCAGGCTGCGGTAGGCGGCGGAGATCTCCTTCTCGCGGCCCTCGAAGGCCGGCAGGAGCTTCTCGGCGGCGAGCTCCTTGACGCGGTCCAGCTCGGCCTCGCGCTCCTGCTTGCCCGCGATGGTCAGCGCCTGGGAGAGCTCGCCGCGCACGGCCTGCTCCAGGGCGGCGAAGACGTCGTCCTCGTAGTCGAGGAAGACCGGGAACTCGCCCTCGGGCTTGGCGGCCTTGGCGGCGAGGTCCGACTGGGCCTTGCAGAGGACCTTGATGAAGGGCTTCGCGGCCTCGAGACCGGCGGCGACGACCTCCTCGGTCGGCGCCTCGGCGCCACCCTTGACCAGGGCGATGGTCTGCTCGGTGGCTTCGGCCTCGACCATCATGATCGCGACGTCGCCGTCCTCCAGGGTGCGGCCGGCGACGACCATGTCGAAGACGGCGTCCTCGAGCTCGGAGTGCGTCGGGAACGCGACCCACTGGCCCTTGATCAGCGCGACGCGGACGCCGCCGATGGGGCCGGAGAAGGGCAGGCCGGCCAGCTGCGTGGACGCGGACGCGGCGTTGATCGCGATGACGTCGTACAGGTGGTCCGGGTTCAGCGCCATGACGGTGGCGACGACCTGGATCTCGTTGCGCAGGCCCTTCTTGAAGGACGGGCGCAGCGGGCGGTCGATCAGGCGGCAGGTGAGGACCGCGTCCTCGGAGGGGCGGCCCTCACGGCGGAAGAAGGAGCCGGGGATCTTGCCCGCGGCGTACTGCCGCTCCTCGACGTCCACCGTCAGGGGGAAGAAGTCGAGCTGGTCCTTGGGCTTCTTCGACGCGGTGGTGGCGGAAAGCACCATCGTGTCGTCGTCCAGGTAGGCAACGGCGGAGCCGGCGGCCTGGCGGGCCAGGCGGCCCGTCTCGAAGCGGATGGTGCGGGTGCCGAAGGAGCCGTTGTCAATGACGGCCTCGGCGTAGTGGGTCTCGTTCTCCACTAGCGTTTCTCCATTTTCGTCGTCTCCGTCCGCGGCCCGTGTGGCGGCGGACGGTGCGGAGAAGCGCTCCTTGCGTGTGGGCCGGTCTTCGATCGAAGTACCCGGTTCTCGGCCCGTGGGGCTTTCCGGGTACCACTACCGAGGACCGGCGGCGTAGGAGTGCGCTCCTCCTTCTTCAGTTGTGCACCGGTGCGTCGCGCGGTTGTGTCCAGACTACAAAGCGTCCGGTACGTCCCGCACGCGTACAGCGGCGCGTACAGCAAAGGGAGCGGCCCCCCGCGAGGTGGGAACCGCTCCCTTCACAGCGTCTTACTTGGCGCCGGCCGCACCACGGCGGATGCCGAGGCGGTCGACCAGCGTACGGAAGCGCTGGATGTCCTTCTTGGCCAGGTACTGCAGCAGGCGGCGGCGCTGGCCGACCAGGATCAGCAGACCACGGCGGGAGTGGTGGTCGTGCTTGTGGGACTTCAGGTGCTCGGTGAGGTCCGAGATCCGCTTCGAGAGCATCGCGACCTGGACCTCGGGGGAGCCGGTGTCGCCCTCCTTGGTACCAAACTCAGCGATGATCTGCTTCTTCGTAGCGGCGTCGAGCGGCACGCGTACTCCTCTTGGGTGTCATGGCCACCGAGTGCCCCAGGTCGTATTCGCTGGGGATCTTCCGTAACTCGGGAGGCGGGTCCGCTGGGCGCAGCCTCCAGAGGTCTCGCCTCCGGGGGTGCGTACACAAACGGCCGTCACACAGCGTACCAGGCGCCGTGCGGGCACGTCTCAGCTGGTGAGCGAGCGGGCCCGGGCGTACACGTCCAGCACGGCCAGGGCCAACGGGACCAGGGCGAGCAGCACGGCCGCCTCGGTGAGGTCGAGCAGCCGCCCCCAGAAGGGTGACAGACCCTTGCGGGGTATGACCAGCGCAATTCCGGCGAGGAGGGCGGCGCCGGCGGCGACGGCGGCGGACAGCCAGATCGTACGGAGGTCCAGGCCGCCGCGGTCGTGGTAGCGGGTGAGCTCCAGGACCAGGTCGGCCGGCGGGTGCAGGGCCAGGCCCAGGACGAGCAGGGCGACGGCGGCGAGGCCTGCGGCCAGGGTGCACACGACCTGGGAGGTGTAGCGGAAGAGGCGGGCGCGCAGCAGCATGGCCAGGCCGGTGGCCAGGGCCAGGAGGCGGCCCCAGGTGTTGTCGGAGAAGCCGAGGACGGCGGCGGAGGCGACGACGACCGCGGCGCAGCCGCCGACGAGGCCGAGCAGCATCTCGTGGCCGCGGCGGGCCTGGGCGGCGATGGCGTCGGCGTCGAGCGGGGTGCCCGCCTCGACGGGGTCGGGGCCGGCGGCGGGGTCGCCGTACGGCTCGGTCTCGTAGCGGTCCGGGGTCTCGTAGACCTCGACGGCGCTCTGCGGGGCGGAGTAGCCGATGGGCAGCCGGGCGAAGCGGGCGGACAGGCCGGGCAGGAAGGCGACGAGGCCGATGGCGGCGGGGGCGCAGACGGCGGCGGTGGCGGTGGCGGAGGCCTCGGTGACGATGGCGACGAAGGTGGCCAGGGTCCCGGTGGCGCCGACGAAGGTGGCCGCGACGAAGGGGGCGTCCCCGTTCGGGGTGAGGGCGACCAGGGCGACGGAGGCGACCAGGACGCAGGCGCAGCCGAGCAGGAACTGCAGCCGGCCCGGGCCCTGGCCGGCGGCCGGGGCGAGGATGCCGGAGCCGGCGATCAGCAGCTGCGGGAGGGCGCCGAGGCCGAGGGCGACGGCAGAGCCGCGGTCGCGGTAGACCCGGGCGCGCACGCCGGCGGCGGCGGTCAGCAGCACGCCGATCGCGCCGGCGATGATGCCGGGCAGGCCGTGCATGTCGTGGCGGACCGGGTCGGCGTACCAGATGACGAAGCCGAGCAGGACGAAGAGCAGGGCGGCGCCGGCGAGGCCCGCGCCGCGCAGCATGTCGTCGCTCCACAGGTGCCGGTCGCGGACGACGGCGGAGGCGACGGCGTCGGAGACGTCGTCGAAGACGGCGGGCGGCAGGGAGTCGGCGAACGGGCGCAGGCTGAGCACCTCGCCGTCGAGGACCTGCTGGGCGGCGAGGGTGCGGGCGCCGTCGAGGACGGTGCCGTCGCGGCGTACGAGGTGGAAGCCGGTCGGGGCGCCGACGGGCTGGGTCTGGCCGGTCAGGCGCAGGATTTCCGGGTAGACGTCGGCGACGGCTATGTCCTCGGGGAGGGCGACGTCGATGCGGCTGTCGGGAGCCACGACGGTGACCCTGCAGAAGCCCGTCGTTGCGGCCGTACTCACCTGTGTGACCCCCTGGTTGGCGAAGCGGGAGCGACCCGCTGCCGTCTCGGATTCGCGGATGCGCATACTGCGCGGGCCACCCTACCGGGAGTATGAGTGACTGTCGGCAAGTAGGATCACCGTCGCGCGGGGGAGAGCCCCTTCGCGCCCGGGACTTGAGGGCGCCGGCAGTTGCGTCCCGTCCGTTTTCGAGGGATTGATGCTCCGGTGAGTCAGATCGTCGTCAAACGCCCGCCGCGGTCCCTGCCGCCCGAAGTTCCCTCGGACGAGCTGAGGCTGGAGGCTCCGCCGGAGCTTCCGCGCGGGCAGCAGGAGAGCACGCTGATGCAGCTCCTGCCGATGCTCGGCATGGGTTCGTCGGTCGTCTTCTTCTTCATGCCGGGTGCGGCGCCGTTCATGCGCATCATGGGCGTGCTGATGCTGGTGTCCACGGTGTCCATGATCATTGCCCAGTTGGTGCGCCACCGGCGCGGTACGCAGGGGCAAATGGCCGATGTGCGCCGGGACTACCTGAAATACCTCGCACAGACCCGCCGTCAGGTGCGGCGGACCGCGCGGGCGCAGCGCGACGCGCAACTGTATCTGCACCCGGCGCCCGAGCAGTTGTGGTCGGTGGTGGCCGAGGGCTCGCGGCTGTGGGAGCGGCGCGTGGGCGACGAGGACTTCGGCCAGGCCCGGCTGGGGCTGGGCGCGCAGCGGCTGGCCACTCCCCTGGTGGCGCCGGACACGGCTCCTGTGGACGAGCTGGAGCCGCTGACGGCGGGCGCGATGCAGCGCTTCCTGAAGGTGCACTCCTCGCTGGACGGGCTGCCGGTGGCGGTGTCGCTGCGGGCGTTCTACCACGTGGCGGTGTCCGGGGAGCCGGAGGCGGCGCGCGGGGTGGCGCGGGCGATGGTGGCCCAGCTGGCGACGCTGCACTCCCCCGACGACATGGTGGTGGCCGTCGTGGCGGCGCCGGGTGCGGTGGCCTCGTGGGACTGGGTGAAGTGGCTGCCGCACACCCAGGTGCCCGGGCAGGTCGACGGGGCCGGCAGCAAGCGGCTGTTCGGCGACGACCTGACCGAGGTGGAGGCGCTGCTCGCGCCGCGTCTGGAGGGGCGGCCGCGCTTCAGCCGGGACGTTTCTCCGGTGCTGGACCAGCCGCACCTGGTCATCGTGCTGGACGCCAACTCGCGCGGCGGACTGGTGCCGCCGGACTCGGTGTTCGCGGCGGCCGAGGGGCTGCAGGGCGTGACCATCGTCGAGGTGGTCGCGGGTGAGCTGGACGAGCCGCGCGGCGGGCTGTCGGTGGTGGCGCGGCCGGGCCGGCTGCGCCTGGAGTCGGGCGGCGGGATCGCGTACGAGGGCGTGCCCGACAGCCTGTCGCTGCCGGCGGCCGAGGCCCTCGCGCGGCAGCTGGCGCCGCTGCGCACGGGCGGCGGGGACGACGACGAACCGCTGCTCGCCAACCTGGACTTCACCGATCTGCTGAACCTGGGCGACGCGGCCTCCATCGACGTGGCCCGGACCTGGCGGCCGCGCTCGGCCGGCGAGCGGCTGCGCGTGCCGATCGGTGTCGGGGAGAACGGCGCGCCGGTCATGCTGGACCTGAAGGAGGCCGCGCAGGAGGGCATGGGCCCGCACGGCCTGTGCGTCGGCGCGACCGGTTCGGGCAAGTCGGAGCTGCTGCGCACGCTGGTCCTGGGCCTGGCGGTCACGCACACCTCGGAGACGCTGAACTTCGTCCTCGCGGACTTCAAGGGCGGTGCGACGTTCACCGGCATGGGGCAGATGCCGCACGTCGCCGCCGTCATCACCAACCTGGCGGACGACCTGACGCTCGTGGACCGCATGGGCGACTCGATCCGCGGCGAGCTGCAGCGCCGCCAGGAGCTGCTGCGCGCGGCGGGCAACTACGCCAACATCCACGACTACGAGAAGGCGCGCGCGGCGGGTGCCCCGCTGGAGCCGCTGGCCTCGCTGGTGCTGGTCATCGACGAGTTCAGCGAGCTGCTGACCGCCAAGCCCGACTTCATCGACATGTTCATCCAGATCGGCCGCATCGGCCGTTCGCTGGGCGTGCACCTGCTGCTGGCCTCGCAGCGCCTGGAGGAGGGCAAGCTGCGCGGCCTCGACACGTACCTGTCGTACCGCATCGGCCTGCGCACCTTCTCGGCGGCGGAGTCGCGCACCGCGATCGGCGTGCCGGACGCCTACCACCTGCCGTCGGTGCCGGGTTCGGGCTACCTGAAGTTCGGTACCGACGAGATGACGCGGTTCAAGGCGGCGTACGTTTCCGGGGTGTACCGCTCGGGCGGGCCGGACCTGTCGGTGGGCCAGTTCCCGGTGGAGCGGCGCCCCGCGCTGTTCACGGCGGCCCCGGTGCCGGTGGTGTACGCGGCGCCGGACCCGGCGTACCTGGCGGCGCAGACGAAGCGCGAGGACGACGCGCTGGCGGACACGGTGCTGGACGTGATCGTGGGCCGGCTCGAGGGGCAGGGCGTGCCGGCGCACCAGGTGTGGCTGCCGCCGCTGGACCAGGCCCCGCCGCTGGACCAGCTGCTGCCGGCGCTGGCGGCGTCGGCGGAGCGCGGGCTGCATGCGGAGGGCTACACGCGGCCGGGCGGGCTGGTCGTGCCGCTGGGCCTGATCGACAAGCCGTTCGAGCAGCGGCGCGAGGTGCTGTACCGGGACTTCTCCGGTGCGGCGGGCCACATGATGGTGGTGGGCGGCCCGCAGTCGGGCAAGTCCACGCTGATGCGGACCCTGATCTCCGCGTTCGCGCTGACGCACACCCCGCGGGAGGTGCAGTTCTACGGGCTGGACTTCGGCGGTGGCGGTATGTCGGCGGTGGCGGAGCTGCCGCACGTGGGCGGGATCGCCTCGCGTCTGGACCCGGAGCGGGTGCGGCGCACCGTCGCGGAGGTGGGGGGCATCCTCAACCGCCGCGAGGAGTTCTTCCGCGCGAACGGCATCGACTCCATCGCCACGTACCGGCGCAAGCGCGCGGCCGGCGAGCTGCCGGGCGAGCCGTGGGGCGACGTGTTCCTGGTCATCGACGGCTGGGGCGGCTTCAAGGGCGAGTACGAGGGCCTGGAGTCGGTGGTCACCGAGATCGCGTCGCGCGGTCTGGGCTACGGCATCCACGTGGTGATCACGGCGGCGCGCTACATGGAGGTGCGGGCCGCGCTGAAGGACCAGATGCTGAACCGGCTGGAGCTGCGGCTCGGCGACGTCATGGACTCCGAGTTCGACCGCAAGGTCGCGGCGAACGTGCCGACCGGGATGCCGGGCCGCGGCCAGGTGCCGGAGAAGCTGCACTTCCTGGGTGCGCTCCCGCGGATCGACGGCTCGCACGAGGCGGAGGACCTGTCCGAGGGCACGGCCGCGTTCGTGTCGATGGTGAAGCAGAACTGGGCGGGGGCCGCGGCTCCGGGCGTCCGGCTGCTGCCGCGGCTGCTGCACGCGGACCAGCTGCCCGGCGGCGGGGAGTTCCCCGGCCGCGGGATCGCGATCGGCATCGACGAGACCGACCTGGAGCCGGTGTTCGTCGACTTCGAGACCGACCCGTTCTTCCTGGTCTTCGGCGAGAGCGAGTCGGGCAAGACCAACCTGCTGCGGCTCATCGCCCAGCAGATCGCGCAGCGCTACACCCCCGACCAGGCCCGGCTGGTGGTCGGCGACTACCGGCGCAGCCTGCTGGGGGCGCTGCCGGAGGAGCACCTGCTGGAGTACGCGCCGATGGCGAGCTCGCTGCAGACGCACATGGAGGCGCTGGGCGGGGTGTTCTCCCGGCGCCAGCCGCCGACCGACGTCACCCCGCAGCAGCTGCGCGACCGCAGCTGGTGGACGGGCCCGGACGTGTACATCATCATCGACGACTACGACCTGGTGGCCACGAGCCAGGGCAACCCGCTGGCCCCGCTGGTGGAGTACCTGCCGTTCGCCCGGGACACCGGTGTCCGCTTCATCATCGCCCGCAACTCGGCGGGTGCCTCGCGGTCGCTGTACGAGCCGTTCATGCAGCGGATCAAGGAGCTGGGCGCGCAGGGCGTGGTGCTGTCGGGCGACCCGTCCGAGGGCGACCTCGTCGGCAACGTCCGCCCGCGTCCGATGCCGCCGGGCCGCGGCTACTTCTCCTCCCGCAAGCGCGGGAACTCCCTGGTCCAGCTGGGCCGCATGCCGGGCGCCTGAGCCGCCGGCCGGCCGCGCGCCGGATGCGGATGCGGATGCGGATGCGTGAGCAGGATGCCGGGGCTCCCGCCGTGCGGGGCCCCGGCATCCTGACGGTCAGCGACGACCCCGCCCCGGCCCAGGGCGTCCGCCGCGACACACGGGCCACGGCCGACAGCGGGCGCACCGTGGTCGCCTGCTCCTCCGGGGACCTGTACGTCGGCATGAGCCTTGACGACTCCTGCCGGAACCTGCTCCTGGGCCAGTGGGGCGAGGCGTACGAGAAGGCGCCCAAGGCACTCTTCGACTCCTTCCACCAGGCCGTGGTCAAGGAGCGCGGCTGCCGGCCCAAGGGGGAATGACCGGAGGTTTCCGGTACCGGCTCGGCCGCTGATCAGGAGGATGATCCGGGGAAAGGCTCCCCCGGGCCGGGGCGCAGCACCGATAATCGGCAGCGAAGACCGCGGAGCACCACCGCACCGCCGAGGGAAAGGCCGCACATGGGCACCCAGCAGGAGAAGGACGAGCTGTACGCGCTCGACATCAGCGGCGTGGAGTGGGAGGGCCCGCCCGGGACCAGCCCGGACGAGGAGCGCGTCGAGATCGCCCGGCTGCCCGAGGGCGCGGTGGCCATGCGGTCCTCGCTCGACCGGGACACCGTGCTGCGCTACACCGCCGCCGAGTGGGAGGCGTTCGTGCTCGGGGCCCGCGACGGCGAGTTCGACCTGGACCGCGGCCCGCACTGAGAGACCCGTACGCGGGCCGGGCGCACGGTTTGCGTACGCGCGGAAGGGGCGCGCCCGCGGTGGGCGCGCCCCTTCCGTGCGATCCGGGCCGGACGGACCGGCCCGCGGGCTCAGTAGGCCTCGGTGAACAGGCGCGAGGCCTTCACGTCGGTGGCGCGGTAGTCGCCCTTGCCGCGCTCGATGAGCTGGGCGACGGTCTCGAGCTGGTTCTTCATGTGCTCGGCCTTGCCCTTGTACTTGCCCTGGAGGGTGACGTACGCCTGGTGCGCCTCACCGTCCCAGGTGTCGGTGACGACCTTCAGGGCCTGGTCCATGTCCTCCAGGTCCTTGATGATCTTCCGCGAGACGGCGCGGATGCGGTTCGCCATCTCCTGGACGCTCTCGTACCGTACCCGGGTGTGCCCGTCGGTGGCGGCCATGTTGTTCTCCTTCGCGCTGAGCTGGGCTGAGGTGGGCTGAGATCGACGCCGTACGTCGGTCAGATGCCGTTGAGGCCGGAGCCGTTGCCGCCACCGCCGCCGGCGGGCTGCACGGCCTTGAAGGCGGCGCGCACGTCGTCGTCCTGGGCGTTGCTCAGGTTCTTGGTCTGGGCGACCGCGTTGTGCAGGACGCCGAGCAGGCGGCGGATCTCGTCGTGGTCCTCGTTGACCATGGTCTGGGCGTCGATGAAGCCCTGGGCACCCACACCGGTCCAGCCGGCGCTCACGGTGGCGAGGATGTCGGCCAGCTCTCGGGACTGGGTGGTGACGGCGTTGGCCGTGGTCTCGATGTTGTTCTTGGCCTTGACGATCGGATCGTCTGCAAGTCCGAAATTGTTGCTCATCCGAAGCTCCTCACTTCTCAATTCGCCGGCAGAACCGGCGGATTGCGCAGCGGAGCGGAGGTTCCGGGCGCGAATCAGCGCCGCGCAGCCGGGAATTCCCCCTCCGCCTCACGCGATCCCCCGATCACACTCGTGAAGCCTGGTGTCACTCTAGCCAGTTCATAGCACTGCCCCAACACCGACGGGCTGCTTCTGTCGATGAACTGTGACCGTTCACTGCAAACGGCGGCGGCGCCGGCGGGCGTCCCTGACGACCACCGCCGTCCCTGCGATGGTGCAGATCAGCACGGCGGCGATGCCCAGAGCGTACGTGCCGAGGCGCTCCTCGCGCTCCTGCGCCGTCTCGGCGAGGTGCAGCGCCGCCGCCCGGGGGGCCGCCGCCGGGGGCGGGCCCGGGTCCGGTACGGGGGCCTTCGGCCGGTCGTGGTCCTGGGTGAGCGCGCGGACCGGGTCGACGACACCCCAACCGACGTAGTCGTCACGGCCGTTGACCGAGCGCTCCGCGGTGCCCTGGATCTGCCAGATCACCTCCTGCGGCGTCCAGTCTGGGTGCTTGGCCCGCAGCAGGGCGGCGACGCCCGCGACGTACGGGGCGGAGAAGCTGGTGCCGTTGTCGATGCACTGGCCGAAGCCGGGGACGGTGGAGACCATGTCGACGCCGGGCGCGGCGACGCCGATGAAGTCGCCCGGCTGGGAGAACGCGGCGCGCTCGTTGTTGCGGTCGGAGGCGGCCACGGCGAGGACACCGGGGAAGGCCGCGGGGTAGGTCTTGCGCTTCTCGCCGGTCAGGCCGTCGTTGCCGGCCGAGGCGACGATCAGGACCTTGGCGTCGACGGCCCGCTGGACCGCCTTGCCGAGCTCCGAGTCGTTGCTCAGGGCGGCGTCGGTGTCCTGGGAGATGTTGATGACCTGGGCGCCCTTGGAGACCGCGTGGTCGATGGCCTGGCCCAGGGAGAGCGCGTTGCCCTTGCCCTGCCCGTCGTTCTGCCGGATCGGGATGATCACGGACTCCGGGGCGAGGCCGACGAAACCGGTGCCCTGCTGCTCGCGGGCCGCGATCAGGCCGGCCACCTTGGTGCCGTGACCGATCGTGTCGACGGTGCCGTCACCGCCCTTGGGGTCGACGAAGTCCTTGCCCGCCCCCACGTCGACGGCGCCGCTGAGCTGCGGGTTCACCCGGTCCACGCCGGTGTCGATGACGGCGACGCGGACGGGCTTGTTGTCCTTGTCCTTGCCCTTGGTCTGCGCCCACAGGGCGTCCAGCAGGACGCGCTGGAGGGCCCAGGGGCGGTCGGCTATCTGCTTCTTCATCGGGAAGGTGCACTCGCCGCCGCCCGCGAGGCGCAGCGCGGGTGCGGATGCGAATGCGGATGCGGGAGTCCCGGCCGGGGCCGCCGTCGCCGGCGTGGTGCCGCAGACCGCCGCGGCCAGGGCGAGGGACGCGGACGCGGCCAGCAGGCCGCCGCGCCGGTACGCAGAGGTGGTCATCGGCGGCGTCCTCACGAACCCTGGGGCTGGCGGGCGGAGTTGGTGTCCAGGCGGGGCCCCTTGGAGAGGAACTCCGACCACGCGATCGGCACAACGGCCGGCGTCACGCCCCCGTATCCGAGGCGGATCTGCGCCTGGCTGGCCTCGGGCCGGCCGTCGGTGGCGCCCTGGCCCGGCTGCTGCTCGGCGGCCCCGATCTTCGACTTCTCCGAGTCGCTGTCGCCGTTGGCCTGGACCGCGTACCGCAGGCCGGTGTCGGTGACCAGGAAGAGGGCGCCGTTCGCGGCGGCCTGCTTGCCCTGGACCTGCGTGTAGAGCAGGCCCGAGCCGGGCGTGACGTACGCGCTGGTGCCGCTGGCGGTGATGTCGATGGGGAAGCCGGTGCCGGCCCAGGTGCTCAGGACCTGGTTGCCCTGGCCGTCGACCGAGCGCAGCACGTTGCAGACCGTGTCGCGGGCCCCGGCGCCCTGGGCGGAGGCGCCGCCAGCCGCGTCTGCGGGGCCGGTCTGGTTGATGCGGTCGGACTTCTTGCGCGGCCAGCGGGCCTCGGCCTTGAAGGCGGTGGCGTCCGGGTTGAGGGACTGCATGTCCACCTCGCGCGGCTTGCCGTGCATGTTGAGGCCGTCGGTGGCGGGCGCCGAGATCAGCAGCCACGCCACGAAGTCCGAGACCGGGGCCACCTTTCCGGGCAGGACCACGTAGTGCTGCGCGCCGGAGCCGGTCTGTGCCCGCAGCACCATGCCGACCTTGTTGTCGGCGGTGCTCAGGCCCGGTACGTCGGCCTTGGTGCCGGCCGCGGCGGGCAGCTGCGGGAAGGCCAGGTCGTCACCGGAGTTGAGGGTGGCCAGCCACTGCTCGGTGACCTGCTGCGGGTTGGCGCCGGTGGTGCCGACCAGGGCGTTGGTCATCTTGCCCGCGTCGGCGCCGCCCTCGGGGAACTTGTACTTGGTCCCCGAGGCGTCGACCAGGTAGCGCTCCTTGCCGTTGCCAGTGCTCTGCACGTACAGCATCTGGCCGTCGGTGAGCTTGCGCTGGTCGTCCAGCAGGCCCGCCTCGCGGTCGGCCAGGACGAAGGTGGCGGTCTGCACCGTCTTCCCGTTGCCGCCCGGCGCCTGGCAGACCGCCCACCGCTTGGCCTTGCCGGCGTCCTGCGGGGCGGGCAGCCGGTCGGGCGCGTACGCGATGCCGATGATGGGGCCGCGGGGCGCCTTGCCGCCGTCCAGGATCTTGTCGTCGATCTGGAGGACCTGGAACTTCTGCGGGTCCAGCAGGAGTCGGGCGGAGGCGAGGTTGAGCACCGGGTGCAGGCGGGTCTGGTCCTTGCCGTTCACCTTGGTCTTCAGCACCACGTACCGGGTCGTCGACTGCTTGCCGACGAGGACCTTGGTGCCGGGCTCGTCCCAGCCCTTGGGGGCCTGCGGCTTGAACATGCCCCAGGCGCCGAAGCCGGCGAGGACGACGGCTCCCGCGACCAGTCCCGGCACGATCGCGCGCAGGGGCCTGGGGGCACCTTCCTCGGAGCCCGTCGCGGAGGGCTGGAGGAACGCGGCGACCGTCCGCCGCTTCGCAAAGGTGTACGCGTTGAGTTCATCACGTCGTGATGCCATGACCGTCTGCTTCTCCCCGCACGGCCCGGTCGGAGACTGCGGTCCCCGGGCCTCGATTGATCGGACCGGGGACCTACTATGCCTCTTGACGGCGGGTATCCACGGGCCGGGTAGGGTGTGGCTGCCGCTCGGCGCCCTCCACACCGGGGCAACCAGGGCCTGTTGGGGCGGATTGAGGATCTTCCGGGGAGATGCGGCGGACCGGCGGACATCGCGCTGCTCCGGCACTCACGGGTCTGGCCCTCGGGGCACCTCCCAGCGGTTGCTGGGGGAGAAAGGGGAGGTGGGCGACTGATGGCCACCGCGACGACGCAGCCGACGGCGCAGCCGCAGACGGGCGCTCCCGCACCCGTACGCAGCGGGGTGACACCGAATCCGAAGTCGAGCCCCGGCCGCTTCGGCCCGTTCCGACTGCAACAGCTCGTCCTGCTCCAGCTCGCCCTGGCGGCACTGCTGGTGGCCTGGGTCGTGGAGCCGCTGCTGCTGGTTCCGGCGGGTGTGCTCGCGGTCGTCCTGGTCGTCCTCGCCGTCGTACGCCGCCACCAGCGCTCCCTGCCCGAGTGGATCGGCGGCGCGCTCGCGCTGCGCTCCCGGCGCCGGCGGGCCGCCTCGTTCACGGTGCCCGCGGGTACGGAGCCGGGGCTGGCCCCGCTCGTCGAGGCGGAACCGGCGCTGCGGACCCTGACGTTCAGCGACCGCGAGCGGCGGCCGGTCGGCATGGTCGGCGACGGCACGTTCCTGACCGTCGTGGTGCAGGTCGACACCGACGCCACCGCACTGCGGCCCGACCGCAGCGCCCGGCCGCTGCCGCTGGCGCTGGTACGGGACGTGCTCGAAGTGGACGGGATCCGGCTGGAGTCGGCGCAGCTGGTGCTGCACACCCAGCCCGCCCCCGCCCCGCACCTGCCGGCCCAGTCGATGGCCACCCGCAACTACGCCCCGCTCCAGGCCCAGACGGGCACCCCGGCCGTGCGGCTGACCTGGATCGCGCTCAAGCTGGACCCCGAACTCTGCCCCGAGGCCGTCACCGCGCGCGGCGGCGGGCTCGCGGGCGCGCAGCGGTGCGTGGTGCGGGCGGCCGACCAGTTGGCGAGCCGGCTGGCCGGGGCCGGGTTCCGGGCCACCGTGCTGACCGAGCAGGAGCTGACCGCGGCCCTGGCCACCTCCTCGTGCGCGAACCCGATGGCCATCACCCAGGCGGGCCGCTCCGCCAGCACGGGCCGGCGCACCGAGGAGACCGCGCGGATCTGGCGCTGCGACGACCGGCGCCACACCACGTACTGGATAGGCCGCTGGCCGCATCTCGGCGGCTCTGGGGCCGGGTCCCTGCCGCAGTTCGTGGCGCTGCTGACCTCGCTGCCGGCGCTGGCGACGAACTTCAGCCTGACGATGGCCCCCGACGAACGGCAGGGCATCACGCTCGCCGGCCACGTCCGGGTCACCGGGCGCAGCGACGAGGAACTGGTGGCGGCCCGCCGCGAACTGGAGCGGGCGGCCCGCGGAGTGCGGACCGGGCTGGTCCGGCTCGACCGCGAACAGGTGCCGGGGCTGCTGGCCTCGCTGCCGCTGGGAGGGGCGCGATGAAGAAGGCGGTCAGGGGCGGCTTCGGGCTGATCGGCCCGCGCCGGGAACGGCACACGGTCCCCGCGGTGGACCTGGGCCTGCTGGCGCTGCCCGTCGCCGACGACGGGGTCGTCATCGGCGTGGACGCGCACGGGCGGCCCGCCGTGCTCGGCATCAACCGGCCCACCCCGTACGAGGTCACGCTCATCGGCGGCCTGTGGACCGCCCAGGTGCTGGCGCTGCGCGCCGCGGCCACCGGGGCCCGGGTCGCGGTGGAGACCGGGCGCGGGCAGGTGTGGGCCGCCCTGGCCCAGGCCGCCGGCGGCGGGCAGCAGTGCGTGACGCTGCACGAGGTCGGCCGGGTGCCGCCGCAGGGCGCGTCGGCGGGCAGCCCGGTGCTGGTGATCCGGGACTGCGGGATGCGGCCGCCGCGCGGGCGCGTGGTGGCCGGGCCGTGGCAGTCGGTGGTGACGCTGCTGCCGTATCTGAGCCCGACGGCGCCGCGGCTGCTGCAGAACTCCGCGCTGGTGGGCGTCCAGCGGGTGTCCCCCGACGAGGCCGAGCAGATCGGCCGGCTGATGAACCTGCCGCAGCAGACCGTGGATTCGCTGCCGACGCTCGGCGACGGGGTCACCCTGTGGTGCACGCCGCGGGATCGGCAGTTCGTGATGACGCAGGGCACGGAGTCCGAAACCAACCTCCTGGGCCAAAGCCGCCGCATCGACTGACCACCCCCGCTCGGTCCCGCGCCCCCGGCCGACTCCCCCGGCCCAGGTCCCCGCCGGCCCAGGTCCCGGCGCCCCCGCCCGGCCCCGGTCCCGGCGCCGCCCCCGCCCGGCCCGGCCCGCTCTCGCGGCCGGCCCGGCCCGCTCCCCCGGCCCGGAGACCGGCCGCCTGCCCCGGCCCTTGGGCCCAACCCGCTCCTCCGGCCCGACTCCCCGACGCGGGGCCCGGCCTGCTCCCCCCTGCCCGGTACCGGGCCCCTCCCGCGGACCGGCTCCCCGCCCGTACCCGGGGTCGCGCCGGCCCTGCGCGGGGGATCCGGCCGCAGACCCGCTGCGGAGGCCCCGGCCTGGATGGCCGCTGCCCGGCTCGGGTCGGTCCGCGCGTACCGTTCACGGGAGGCGCGGCGTTTCGGCCTCGTCGGCGTTTCCCCTCCCCGCCCCTTCTCCCCCAGCTACCGCTGGGAGGTGCCCCCAGAAACCGTGGGCTCCGCCCCGGACCCCGCTCGCCTCAAACGCCGGCGGGGCTGGGACGGACCGGGCGGGGCTGAAAGACCCGGACGCTCCGCGCCCGGTGCGCTCAAACGCCGCGCGGGCTGGATCGCGCCGCTGCGGGGGGTGGATTGCGCCGCTGCAGGTGGATTGCGCCGCCGTAGGTGGATTGCGCCGCTGCGCGGCGATTCCAGCGCGCCGGCGCTATCCAGCGCCGCCGGCACCATCCAGCCCCGCTCGGCGGGAAATCCAGCCTCGCCGGCGATTGAGGCGCGGGGTCCGGGGCGGAGCCCCGAATCTTTGAGCCGCGCCGGCGATTGAGGCGTTTCGGGAAGGGGCGGGGAGGGGAAACGGCTCCGCGCAGCGGAACGGTGGCGGCCGGGAACCTCCCGAGGTCAAGGCGCGTCCCTGGAAGGGGCCTCGCAGGGCCCCAGCCCAGGCCGCGCGGCGGGGCACGGGGGTCGCCGGGCAGGGCAGCCGTCAACGGCACGTACGCCTGACGGCGGGTGAGTCGGGGGCGGCACCGCCGGCGAGCGGCACCCCCCACGATCGGGGACCACGGCGCCCCGTGCGGACCGGTTTGGGCCGGGCAGCCGGCACGGCGCCGAGGCCCACCGCCCCACCCGGGCAACGGAGTTGCCCCCGAAGGGCTACGGCGGAACCACCGCCGCGTCACAGGCCGGGGCGGACACCGGTGTCGGCACGCGATTAGGCTGAGCGTGGGCGCGGCGTGAGGGGCGCCGGACCAGCGTTCGACAGACCAGGAGGACCAGTGAGCGGCGATCGGAACGAGAGGCGCGGCGGGACGTGGGACGTCCCGACGGACGATCAGTCCGACGCGGAGCCCGAGATGACGGGCGAGTTCACCATCGACTACACCCCGCCGGCCTGGTACACGCAGAGCGCGGCGCCCGCCACGCCGGTACCGGACCTGCCCGAGGGCAGCGGCTTCGAACCCCACAGCCCGTCCGACGTGGCCTCGCCCCCGACGATGCGGATCGCTCCTCCGGCCCCGCGGATCACGCCCGACGCCGCCGCCCCGGCCCCGGCAGCTCCGGCTCCGGCTCCGGCTCCGGCGGACACGGCACCAGCCGCCCTGCCGGCTCCTGCGCCGGCGCCCGCGCTGGAGTCCGCGCCCTCGGCTCCGGCCGACGCCTCGGCCGGGCCGGTACCGCCGGCGCCCGCCCTGGAGGCCGTGCCGGCGCCCGTTCTCCCGGCTCCCGCGCTGCCCGCGCTGTCCACGCCCGCGGAGGCTGCGGCCCCGTCCGGCGGCCCCTTCAGCACGCCGGTCGACGGCTCGCCCGTGCTGCCGCCCGCCCCCGCTGTGGACGGCGCGCCGTCGTCCGGCAAGGGCATCGTGCTGGGCAAGGCTCCGGCCGAGCCGCCCGCCGCGGCCCTGCGGCACGACACCCCGCCCGACGGAACGGCGCTCCCCTTCGCGGGCGAGCCCTCGGCGCCGCCGGCGCCCGAGGCCGCCGAGGCCGTCAGTCCCGCGCCTGTGCCTCACCCTCCCGTGGCGACCCCCTTCGAGGGACCCGCCGGCGAACTCCCGCCGCTGCCGCCGGCGTTCGCCGCCCCGCCGGTCCCGCAGGCCGACGCGAACGACTACGCGTTCCCGCCCGCCCAGCAGGCCCCCGTACCGGCCCCGCAGGACGGATACGGCTTCCCGCCCGTCCCCCCGGCCCCCGCGCAGCCCCAGGTACAGCCGCCCGCCGACGCCGGCGGCTACGCGTTCCCGCCCGGGCAGCAGACACCCGCACCCGCACCACACGACGGATACGGCTTCCCACCCGTCCCCCCGAGCCCCGCGCAGCCGCAGGTACAGCCGCCCGCCGACGCCGGCGGCTACGCGTTCCCGCCCGGGCAGCAGACACCCGCACCCGCACCGCAGGACGGATACGGCTTCCCGCCCGTCCCCCCGGCCCCCGCGCAGCCCCAGGCCGGCGCGAACGCCCCCGGATTCCCGGCGCCCGCGCCCGCCCCGCAGGACGGGTACGCCTTCCCGCACGTCCCGACGGGCCCGGCGCAGCCGCAGGTACAGCCGCCCGCCGACGCCGGCGGCTACGCGTTCCCGCCCGGGCAGCAGGCACCCGTACCCGCGCCGCAGGACGGATACGGCTTCCCGCCCGTCGCCCCCGCACCCGCGCAGCCCCAGCCCCAGGCCCCCCAGCCGCAGCCACACCCGCAGGCCGACCCCCGCGCCGCCGGCGCCCCGTGGGGCGGTCCCCAGGCGGGGCCGCAGCCGGGCCCGCAGCCGCACGACCCCCGCTACCAGGCCGGCCCCGTCTCCGGCGGCGGCGCGCCGCTCGGCTACACGGCCGCGGTCGAGCTGTCCTCCGACCGGCTGCTGCGCGGCAAGCAGAAGCCCCGCCCCCAGCGCTCGGGCTTCCGCTTCGGCGGGAAGGCCGCGGAGGCCGACCGCCTGCGCAAGCTCGAGCTGATCCGCACCCCGGTGATGTCCTGCTACCGGATCGCCGTGATCAGCCTCAAGGGCGGCGTCGGCAAGACCACGACCACCACCGCCCTCGGCGCGACCCTCGCGAGCGAGCGCCAGGACAAGATCCTGGCCATCGACGCGAACCCCGACGCCGGCACCCTCGGCCGCCGCGTGCGCCGCGAGACCGGCGCGACGATCCGGGACCTGGTCCAGGCGATCCCGTACCTGAACTCGTACATGGACATCCGGCGGTTCACCTCCCAGGCCCCCTCGGGCCTGGAGATCATCGCCAACGACGTGGACCCGGCCGTCTCCACGACCTTCAACGACGAGGACTACCGCCGCGTCATCGAGACCCTCGGCCGCCAGTACCCGATCATCCTCACCGACTCCGGCACCGGGCTGCTCTACTCCGCCATGCGCGGCGTCCTGGACCTGGCCGATCAGCTGATCATCATCTCGACCCCGTCGGTGGACGGCGCGAGCAGCGCCAGCACCACCCTCGACTGGCTCTCCGCACACGGCTACGGCGACCTCGTCTCCCGCTCGCTCACCGTCATCTCGGGGGTTCGCGAGACCAGCAAGATGATCAAGATCGAGGACATCGTCCAGCACTTCGAGACCCGCTGCCGCGGCGTGGTCGTGGTCCCGTTCGACGAACACCTCGCGGCCGGCGCCGAGGTGGACCTCGACCTGATGCGGCCGAAGACCCGCGAGGCGTACTTCAACCTCTCCGCGCTGGTGGCCGAGGACTTCCTGCGGGCCGCCCAGCAGGCCCCGCAGAACAGCCAGTGGGGAGCCCCGCAGCAGCACCAGCAGCAGCCGCTGCCCCACCCCCAGCAGCAGGTCCAGCCGGGCCAGCCGTATCCGCAGCAGCCCCAGCCGCAGCCCGGCCAGCCCCCGTACCAGCAGCCCCCGCAGCCGTACCCCGGCGGCCAGCCCCAACCCCAGCCCTACCCGCAGCAGCCCGGCCAGCCCTGGCCTGGCCAGCCCCAGCAGCCCCAGCCCGGCCAGCCCCAGCCCCCGCGGGACCCGCGCCTCGGCTGAGCCGGATCCGATCCCCTGCACACGCAGAAGGGCCCGTACCGTCCTCGGACGGTACGGGCCCTTCCCGCAGCAGCAGCTCGGCAGCGCTCGGCTCAGTGCTCGGCGTCGTACTCCTCGGTCAGCGTCCGCGCGCGCTTCACGTCGTCCGCGATCGCCTCCAGCAGCCCCTCCAGCGAATCGAACTTCGCCATGCCGCGGACGTACGCGAGGAAGTCCACGGTGACGTGCAGCCCGTACAGGTCGAGGCCGACCCGGTCGATCGCGTACGCCTCCACGGTCCGCTCGGTGGCGTCGAACTGGAGGTTGGTCCCGACCGAGATCGCGGCCGGCATCCGCTCGCCGTTCGCCGTCAGCCAGCCCGCGTACACGCCGTCGGCCGGGATGGCGGTGTGCGGCGGGGTCTCGACGTTGGCGGTGGGGAAGCCGAGCTCCCGGCCGCGCTGCGCGCCGCGCACGACGATGCCCTCGACGCGGTGCGGCCGCCCCAGGATCTCGGCCGCGCCCTCCATGTCGCCCTCGGCCACCAGCTTGCGGGCGAGGGTCGAGGAGAACGGCACGCCGCCGCCGGCCGCGCCCCGCTCCACCAGGTCCACGACCTCGACCTCGTAGTCGTACGTGGCGCCCAGCTCGCGCAGGAAGTCGACGTTGCCGGCGGCCCGGTGGCCGAAGCGGAAGTTGGGGCCCTCGATGACGGCGCACGCGTGCAGCTTGTCGACGAGGACCTTGACGATGAAGTCGGCCGGGGAAAGCTGCGAGAACTCCGCCGTGAACGGCAGGACCAGCAGCGCGTCCACCCCGAGCTCGGCCATCAGTTCGGCACGGCGGTCGTACGTGGCGAGGATCGGCGGATGGCTGCCGGGGCGGACGACCTCGCTCGGGTGCGGGTCGAAGGTGACGACGACGGACGGGACGCCGAGCGCGCGCGCCTTGGCCACGGCCCGCCCGATGATCAGCTGGTGGCCCCGGTGCACACCGTCGTACGAGCCGATGGTGACGACGCTGCGCCCCCAGTCCTGGGGGATGTCCTCCAAGCCACGCCAGCGCTGCACTGTGACCGCTCCTCGCCCGAACCGTGTAGGCCCTGTACTGATTGCCGATTGCAGGTCTAAGACTGCCATGTCCCCGCCCGGTGGCCCGCATCGGTATCGGGCAGTGTCACCTCGGCCGGGCGGGGCCGGAAGGTGGCCGCCGTCGGGAGCCGGGGGCACGCGGCGCAAAAGCGCCCCCTTGTGCCCCCTCCAGTCACTCCGCGCGCCTGCTCGGTCGGGTGAATACCGGGCTCCGGCTGGATAGAGACCTACCCGAGGGGGGTCGTGGAGCGGTGAGCAGCGACCGGATGTGCGCTCACCGCTCCACGTCGACACACGTCGACACACCTCGACACACGTCAACACCGGAAGGACCGGACCGGACCGGGCAGGAGCCGGAGCCCTGCGCGGCTCAGGCGAAGACCGCCAGCGACTTCGCCTTGCCGCCCTTGCTCTCCACAAGTCCGAGCAGCTGCCCCTCGGGTCCGAAGACCGCCACGGTCCGGCCGGTCTCGTAGACCTCCGGCATCTCGATCCGCACGCCGTTGGCGAGCAGCGAGGCCCGCCGGGCGTCCAGGTCCCAGCGCGGGAACGCCGCGGACGCCGCCTCGCCGATCGGCATGACGGTCAGCTCCTCCTGGAGCTGGTCCAGTGTGCGCGCCCGGTCGAGCTTGTACGGGCCCACGCGCGTGCGCCGCAGGGCGGTGAGGTGGCCGCCGACGCCGAGGTCGGCGCCCAGGTCGCGGGCCAGGGCACGGATGTACGTACCGCTGGAGCAGACGACGGAGACGACGAGGTCGACGACCTTGGTGCCGTCCTCGGCCTCCGCGTCCCGCATGTCGTAGACCTGGAACGAGGAGACCGTCACCGGGCGGGCCGGGATGTCGAAGTCCTCGCCGTCCCGGGCGCGCTTGTAGGAGCGCACGCCCTTGATCTTGATGGCGCTGACCTTGGACGGGACCTGCATGATCTCGCCGGTCAGCTTGGCGATGCCCGCGTCGACAGCCTCGCGCGTGACGCCGGAGGCGTCCGCGCTGGAGGTGATGTCGCCCTCCGCGTCGTCGGTCAGGGTGTTCTGGCCGAGGCGGATCGTCCCGAGGTATTCCTTCTCGGTGAGCGCGAGGTGGCCGAGGAGCTTGGTGGCCTTCTCGACGCCCAGGACGAGGACGCCCGTCGCCATCGGGTCGAGCGTGCCCGCGTGGCCGACGCGGCGCGTCTTGGCGATCCCGCGCATCTTGGCGACCACATCGTGCGAAGTGAAGCCGGACGGCTTGTCGACAATGACAAGGCCTCCCCCAGCCTCCGGCCGGGAGGTGCCCCCAGGCGTCTTCCCTGCGTTGCTGCTCATTCGGCGGCTGCGTCCTCGTCGTCCTCGCCCGGCTTCTTGTACGGGTCGGCCCCGCCGGCGTACTCGGCGCCCGAGGAGGCCTCGCGCACCGCGGCGTCGGAGAGCCGCGCCTTGTCGAGGAGGTCCTCGATCGTCCGGGCGGTGTCCGGGAGGGCGTCCGCCACGAAGGTCAGGGTCGGCGTGAACTTGGTGCCCGCCACCCGGCCGACCGCGGAGCGCAGCATGCCCTTGGCGCTCTCGAGGCCGGCGGCCGCGCTGGCCCGGTCCTCGTCGTCGCCGTACACCGTGTAGAAGACCGTGGCCTCCCGCAGGTCACCGGTGACCCGGGTGTCCGTGATCGTCACGTGCGTACCGAGGCGCGGGTCCTTGATGCCTCGCTGCAGCTTCTGGGCGACCACCTCCCGGATGAGGTCCGCCAGCTTCTTCGCCCGCGCATTGTCGGCCACTGGTCCGTCTCCTTCTTCGTCTTGCAATCAGTCTTCATCACCGTGGAGCCGCCGGCGTACCGACAGCAGCTCCACTTCCGGACGGGCCGCGACCAGCCGCTCGCAGCGGTCGAGTACGTCCGAGAGGAACCCCGTGTCCCCACTCACCAGGGCGACCCCGATGCGGGCCCTGCGGTGGAGGTCCTGGTCGCCCACTTCTGCCGCGCTCACCGAGAACTTCCGTTGGAGCTCGGCGACGATGGGTCGGACTACGGAGCGTTTCTCCTTCAGCGAGTGAACGTCGCCGAGGAGCAGGTCGAAGGACAGAGTCCCCACGTACATGCAGTTCCGGATGTCCCGCCGGTCCGGGTTCGGTGGCCTGCCGGCCGACGCGCGGCAGGGTCACCAGGAACCGTACACGCAACGGCCGGGGCCGATCGACGGATATTCCGCCGACCGGCCCCGGTGTTACGACACGGTGCGATGTGTGCGATGTGGCTCGCGCTTACGCGCGGGGCTTCTCGCGCATCTCGTACGTCGCGATGACGTCGTCGATCTTGATGTCGTTGAAGTTTCCGAGGTTGATACCGCCCTCGAAGCCTTCGCGGATCTCGGTGACGTCGTCCTTGAAGCGGCGCAGACCGGTGATCGTGAGGTTCTCTGCGACGACCTTGCCGTCGCGGAGCAGGCGCGCCTTGGTGTTGCGCTTGACCTCGCCGGAGCGGATGAGGACACCCGCGATGTTGCCCAGCTTGGACGAGCGGAAGACCTCGCGGACCTCCGCCGTACCGAGCTCGACCTCTTCGTACTCCGGCTTGAGCAGACCCTTCAGGGCCGCCTCGATCTCCTCGATGGCCTGGTAGATCACCGAGTAGTACCGGACGTCGACGCCCTCGCGCTCCGCCATCTGCGCGGCACGGCCCGCCGCACGGACGTTGTAGCCGATGACGATGGCGTCGGAGCCCATCGCCAGGTCGATGTCGGACTCGGTGACCGCACCCACACCGCGGTGCAGGACGCGGATGTCGACCTCTTCGCCGACGTCGAGCTGGAGCAGCGAGGACTCCAGGGCCTCGACCGCACCGGACGCGTCGCCCTTGATGATGAGGTTGAGTTCCTGGACCAGACCGGCCTTGAGCACGGAGTCGAGGTCCTCGAGGGACACGCGACGGACGCGCTTGGCGAAGTTGGCGTTGCGCTCGCGCGCAGCACGCTTCTCGGCGATCTGGCGGGCGGTGCGGTCCTCGTCGACGACGAGGAAGTTGTCGCCGGCGCCGGGGACGTTGGTGAGACCCAGGACCAGGACGGGGGTCGACGGACCCGCTTCCTCGACGTTGTTGCCCTTGTCGTCGAGCATCGCGCGGACACGGCCGTACGCGTCGCCCACGACCATCGTGTCGCCGACGCGGAGGGTACCGCGCTGGACGAGGACGGTCGCGACGGCACCGCGGCCGCGGTCGAGGTGGGACTCGATCGCAATACCCTGGGCGTCCTGCTCGGGGTTGGCGCGCAGGTCGAGGGCGGCGTCCGCGGTCAGGACCACGGCCTCCAGCAGCTTGTCGATGTTCAGACCCTGCTTGGCGGAGATGTCGACGAACATCGTGTCGCCGCCGTACTCCTCGGCCACCAGGCCGTACTCGGTCAGCTGACCGCGCACCTTGGTCGGGTCCGCACCCTCGACGTCGATCTTGTTGACCGCGACCACGATCGGCACGTCGGCCGCCTTGGCGTGGTTCAGGGCCTCGATCGTCTGCGGCATGACACCGTCGTTGGCCGCCACCACGAGGATCGCGATGTCGGTCGACTTCGCACCGCGGGCACGCATGGCGGTGAACGCCTCGTGACCCGGGGTGTCGATGAAGGTGATGCGGCGGTCCTCGTCGTTGACGTTGGCCGCGACCTGGTAGGCACCGATGTGCTGGGTGATGCCGCCGGCCTCGCCCGCGACCACGTTGGTCTTGCGGATCGCGTCGAGGAGGCGGGTCTTGCCGTGGTCGACGTGACCCATGACGGTCACGACCGGCGGACGCGGCAGCAGGTACTCGTCGCCGCCCTCGTCCTCGCCGAACTCGATGTCGAAGGACTCGAGCAGCTCGCGGTCCTCCTCCTCCGGGCTGACGATCTGAACGGTGTAGTTCATCTCGCCGGCGAGGAGCTGGAGGGTCTCGTCGGAGACGGACTGCGTGGCAGTGACCATCTCGCCGAGGTTCATCATGACCGCGACCAGCGACGCCGGGTTGGCGTTGATCTTCTCCGCGAAGTCGGTGAGGGACGCACCGCGCGACAGGCGAACGGTCTCGCCGTTGCCGCGGGGCAGCATCACGCCGCCCACGGACGGGGCCTGCATGGCCTCGTACTCCTGGCGCCTCTGACGCTTCGACTTGCGACCGCGACGGGCCGGACCGCCGGGACGGCCGAACGCACCCTGCGTGCCACCACGGGCACCGGGACCACCGGGACGCCCGCCGAAGCCGGGACGACCGCCGCCGCCACCGGCCGGGCCGCCGCCGAAGCCGCCGCCACCCGGACGCGGGCCGCCGAAGCCGCCGCCGGCCGGACGCGAGCCCGGACCGGCCGGACGGCCGGCGAAGCCGCCGCCGCCGGGACGCCCGGCACCGCCGGGACGCGGACCGCCGGCACCGGGACGGCCGGGGCCGCCACCGGGACGCGGGCCGGGACCGCCGGCAGCGGGACGCTGCGGCATCATGCCCGGGTTCGGACGGTTGCCACCGGGAGCCGGACGCGGGGCGCCCTGCGGACGGGGCATGCCGCCCGGGGTCGGACGCGGGCCGCCGGGGCCCTGCGGACGCGGAGCGCCGCCGGGACCGGCCTGCGGACGGGGAGCACCCTGGGCACCGGCGCCGGGGGCGCCGGGGCGCGGCGCGCCGCCCGGACGGGGCGCCTGCGGGCGCGCCATGCCGGTGGAGCCGCCGGAGGTGAAGGGGTTGTTGCCCGGACGCGGACCGGCCGGACGGGCACCCGGACGCGGCGCGCCGGCGCCACCGGGACGCGGTGCCTGGGCACCGGGGGCCTGACCACCCGGACGCGGGGCGCCGGGACGGCCACCGCCCTGGCCGGGGGCCGCGGGACGCTGCTGCGTCGGACGCGGGCCCGGGGTCGCGCCGGGACGCGCCGCCGGGGCCGCCGGAGCGGACGGGGGCGCGGTGAACTCGGTCGCCACGGGCGCCGCCGGAGCGGGCTTGGGGGCGGCCGGGGCCTTCGGGCCGGGACGCGGGCCGGAGGAGGCCGGGGTCACCGGGGCGGCCGCCGCGGGAGCCTCGGCTGCGGCCGGCTTGGGGGCCGGGGCGCCGGGCTTGGGGGCGGCGGGACGTGCAATGGCACCCGGGGTGGGCACCCCGGGCTTGGCGGGGGCGGCCTTGCGGGGCGCTCCCGGCTTCGCAGCGGACTTGCCGGCGCTGCCGCCGGGCCCCTGCAGTGCGTCAGTCAACTTGCGCACAACCGGCGCCTCGATCGTCGAGGACGCCGAACGGACGAACTCACCGAGTTCCTGGAGCTTGGCCATGACGACCTTGCTCTCCACACCGAACTCCTTGGCGAGTTCGTATACCCGGACCTTAGCCACTTCGCTCCTTTTAGGTCCGGGTTGCGCCGGACCGTCGCTACTTCATGGGCGTACTCATCGCGTACTCATCGAGTGCTCATCGCAATCTCGACCTACTTCCAACTCGCGAGGTACCTGACCGCACGGGGTGTCCGTGCCGTACTTCTTCTTACGGTGTCGCCTCGGCCCGGTCGGCCACGGCGGCTGCCAGTCCGGCCGTGTCGAGCGCTCCCGCGGACCGTAGGGCCCGGGGGAACGCTCTGCGGCGGACCGCCTTGTCGAGACAGACCGCGGCAGGGTGCACATAGGCACCCCGGCCGGGCAGCGTACCGCGTGGATCGGGGACGCATTCGTCCCCGATCGCCACGATCCGCAGCAGTTCGCTCTTGGCCGCTCGCTCCCGGCACCCCACACAGGTGCGTTCGGGGCATGCGCGGGCTTGCGTCCGGCCAGACACGCCTAAGTCTACCTCCCCGTACCGACCTCACCCCTTCGGGCGAAAAATCGAACGGACGTTGTCGCGATCTGCTGTCTTGAACTTGTCGCTTGAACTTGTCGTCAACCTGTCTACCGGCCGGACAGCGCCGGCCGGTAGCGGTTTTATTCCCCGCCCCGGGCCCGGTCGGCGTCCGGGGACACCTCGGTGTCGGGGCGGATGTCGATGCGCCAGCCGGTCAGGCGGGCGGCGAGGCGGGCGTTCTGCCCCTCCTTGCCGATGGCCAGCGACAGCTGGTAGTCGGGCACGGTCACCCGTGCGGAGCGCGAGTCCCAGTCGACGACCTCGACCTTGCTCACCCGGGCGGGTGACAGCGCGTTCGCGACCATCTCCGCCGGGTCGTCCGACCAGTCGACGATGTCGATCTTCTCGCCGTGCAGCTCGGCCATCACGTTGCGCACGCGGGCGCCCATCGGGCCGATGCACGCGCCCTTGGGGTTGAGGCCCGAGCGGGTGGAACGCACGGCGATCTTGGTGCGGTGACCGGCCTCGCGGGCGATCGCAGCGATCTCGACGCTGCCGTCCGCGATCTCGGGGACCTCCAGCGCGAAGAGCTTCTTCACCAGGTTGGGGTGGGTGCGCGACAGGGTCACGGACGGACCGCGCACGCCCTTCGCCACCCGGACGACGTACGCCTTCAGGCGCAGGCCGTGCGGGTACTCCTCACCGGGGACCTGCTCCTGCACCGGCAGGATGGCCTCCAGCTTGCCGATGTCGACCAGGACGTTCTTGGGGTCCTTGCCCTGCTGCACGACGCCCGTCATGACGTCGCCCTCGCGGCCGGCGAACTCGCCGAAGGTCAGGTCGTCCTCGGCGTCGCGCAGACGCTGGAGGATCACCTGCTTGGCGGTCGTCGCGGCGATCCGGCCGAAGTCCGACGGAGTGTCGTCGAACTCCTTGGCCTCCTGCCCCTCCTCGAGGTCCCGCGGGTCCTCCTTCGCCCACACCACGACGTGGCCGTTGGTGCGGTCCAGCTCCACGCGCGCCCGGCGGAAGCTGCCCTCGGTGCGGTGGTACGCGATGAGGAGGGCCGACTCGATCGCCTCGACGAGCAGGTCGAAGGAGATCTCCTTCTCCCGGACCAGACCCCGCAGGGCACTCATGTCGATGTCCACGGCTACGCCTCCTCTTCCTTCTTGTCCTTGCGGTTGAACTCGATCTCGACACGCGCCTTGGCGATGTCCGCGAACGCGATGCGGCGGGCGGTGGGCTTGCGGCCCTTCACACCGGGAACCTCGAGGTCCATGCCCTCGTCGTCGGCGTCGAGAATGCGCGCGACCAGCTCCCCTCCCTCAGCGAGCTGGAACTTCACGAGGCGGCCGATCGCGCGTACGTAGTGGCGGTGCTCGGTCAGCGGGCGGTCGGCGCCCGGGGAGCTCACCTCGAGGACGTACTCGCCCTCGCCCATCGCGTCGGTCTCGTCGAGCTTGTCGGAGACCTCGCGGCTCAGCTCCGCACACGCGTCCAGTTCCACGCCCTCGTCGGAATCCACGATGATGCGCAGCATCCGGCGCTTGCCGGCCTTGGACAGCTCGATGTCCTCGAGATCCAGGCCCCTGGCGGCGACGAGCGGCTCCAGCAATCCGCGCAGCCTGTCGCTCTGGGTGGTGCTCATCCGGGTGACTCCTCGGCCGCGTGTGCTGTTGTGGTGTACGTCGCGTGTCAGCACAAAGGGTATCCGGTCGCGGAGGGTGTTGCCGTCCGCCCTGTGGACAAGCCCCCGGGTACCGTGATCACACCCTGCCCGCCACCACCCCCGAGGACGTCGCCGTGCCCTGGACCCTGCCTTCGAGGCCTTCGCGAAGGAGCCTGCTCGCCGGTGCAGCCGGCGCGGCCGGCGCCGCGCTGCTCACCGGGTGCTCCGGCGGGCCGGACGCGGCGGACGCGGACCCCGCCGTTTCACTCGAACGGCGGATGCGTGCGTCGTCCGTTCGGGACAGCGAGCGGCTGCTGGAACGTTACGACGCGACCGCCGCGGCCCATCCGGCGCTGGCCGAGCGCCTCGCCCCGCTGCGCGCAGCGGTGGCCGCGCACACCTCCGCGCTCGCCTCCTCGGGGGCCTCGGACGGCTCCGCCGCCTCGGGGGCCCCGGGGCGCGGGAAGGACGGGGCCCCCGGGTCCGCCGCGCCGCCCGCCCCCGCCGCGCCCGCGCCGGGCGCGCCCGCGGCGGGCGGCGAGCCGGTGCCGCCGAAGCCGGAGGAGGCGCTCGCCGCCCTCGCGGACGCCGAGCGCAGCCTCGCCGAGTCCCGGACCGTCGCCCTGGCCGGGGCGCCCGGGGAGCTGGCCCGGCTGCTGGCCTCGGTGGCGGCGTGCGGAGCCGTCCACGCCTACCTGCTGACCCCGACCCCCGGAGCCGCGTCGTGAAGCCCGAACCCTCCCCCGCCAACCGGGCCCTCGAGGCCGCGCAGGCCGCCCTCGCCGCCGAGCACGCGGCCGCGTACGGCTACGGAGTGATCGGCGCCCGCGCCTCGGCCGCCCGGGCGAACGAGGCGCGCGAGGCGTACGGCGGGCACCTGGCGCGGCGCGACGCCCTGGCGCGCTCCGTGCGCGAGATGGGGGGTGCGCCCCGGTCCGCGGAGCCGGCGTACGCGCTGCCGTACGAGGTGCGCACCCCGGCCGATGCCGAGCGGCTGGCCGCCGAGATCGAGGACCGGGTGGCGGGCGCGTACTCCGATCTGGTCCGGGCCGCCGACGGCCGGCTGCGCCGGGAGGCGGCCGACGCGCTGAGCGCCGCAGCCGTCCGCGCGGCGCGCTGGCGCGGTGTCGGCGTAGCCTTCCCTGGGCTCACGGAGCGCGCAGCACCGGCCCGGACCAGCTGAAAGGGATCACGCACGCATGGCTTTCGAACCGCCGCAGCGGCTCGTACGGGCGCTCGGCGAGACGCCGGAATCGGCGCAGGACGCGGACTGGCTGGGGCAGTTGCCCCGGATCCTCGAGGCGGCGCTGGCCCGGCGTGAGGTACGGGCCCTGCGGGTCCAGGCGCCGGGCGGCCGCAGCAGTCTGGTCGTCTTGGTCCAGTACGCCGACGGCACCCCGGCCGCCCTGAAGCTCGCTCCCCCGCAGGCCCGGCCCGAGCGGGAGCTGGCCGCGCTGGCCCACTGGGGCGGCTTCGGGGCCGTCCGGGTCCTGGACACCCGCCACCATGCCGAGGACGGGGCGCTGCTGCTGGAGCGGCTGCACCCGGAGGTGTCGCTGCGGTCGCTGCCGGAGGCGAAGGCGCTGCTGGAGGCCTGCGGGACGCTGCGGCGGCTGTGGGTGAAGCCGCCGCAGGGGCACCCCTTCGAGACGGTGGCCGAGCGGACCGCCCGGGAGGCCGAGGCGCTGCGCAAGGCGCCGCCGGAGGTGGAGGCGCTGGCCGGGGCCGCGCTCGCGGTCCGCGAGGAGCTGACGGCGCTGCCCGGCGAGGAGATGCTGCTGCACGGGAACTTCCGGCAGGGCAAGGTGCTGGCGGGCGACCGGGCGCCGTGGCTGACGGTGGGCCCGGACCCGCTGGTCGGCGAGCGGGCGTACGACCTGGCCCGGCTGGTGCGGGACCGGCTGGAGGACCAGATGGCGTCCTCGGCGGGGGCGGCGGGCGCGCGGCGGCGGGTGAACAAACTGGCCGACAGCCTGGAGGTGGACCGGGAGCGGCTGCGCGGCTGGACCCTGTTCCGGGCGGTGGAGTCGGGCCACCGGGCACTGGTGGCGGGGCGGCGCGGGGACGCGGAACTGCTGCTGGAGTTCGCTTCCTGGCTTTAGGGGCATAAGCGCATACGGGGTACATGTAGGGCATACCGTGGAGTGGAAGGTAGGCCCGGCACCCGGCACCCCGGCAGGAGGCCGTCATGGTCCAGGAAGTGCTGACTGCGGTGCTCGCGGCGGGCGTGGGACTCGCCGTGGTCGCAGGCGCCGCCGCGCGGGTGGTGCGCCAGTACGAGCGGGGCGTCGTCTTCCGCTTCGGCCGGCTTCGGGAGGGCATCAGGACGCCCGGACTCACCATGATCGTCCCGGTGCTCGACCGGCTGCGCAAGGTCAACATGCAGATCGTGACGATGCCGGTGCCGGCCCAGGAGGGCATCACCCGGGACAACGTCACCGTGCGGGTGGACGCGGTCGTGTACTTCAAGGTCGTGGACCCGGCCAGCGCGATCATCGAGGTGGAGGACTACCGCTTCGCGGTCTCGCAGATGGCGCAGACCTCGCTGCGGTCGATCATCGGCAAGTCGGACCTGGACGATCTGCTGTCGAACCGGGAGATGCTCAACCAGGGGCTGGAGCTGATGATCGACAGCCCGGCGGTGGGGTGGGGTGTGCAGATCGACCGGGTCGAGATCAAGGACGTGTCGCTGCCGGAGACGATGAAGCGGTCGATGGCACGGCAGGCGGAGGCGGACCGGGAGCGGCGGGCGCGGGTGATCAACGCGGATGCGGAGCTCCAGGCGTCGAAGAAGCTGGCGGAGGCGGCCGCGGTGATGCAGGACCAGCCGGCGGCGCTCCAGCTCCGGCTCCTGCAGACGGTGGTCGCGGTGGCCGCGGAGAAGAACTCCACCCTGGTCCTCCCGTTCCCGGTGGAGCTCCTCCGCTTCCTGGAGCGCGCCACCCCACCGGACCCCACGGCCCCCGACGCCGCCCCGGAGCCCCCGGCCGCGGTGGCACCGCCGCCCGAGCCCACCACCCCGGAGCCGCCGTCCGACGCCCCGACCACCGTGGACGGCTCCCCGAAGCCGTAGCCGACCCCTCGGGGCCCCGCGCCTCAATCGCCGGCGAGGCTGAAATTGCCGGACCCCGCCCGAAGCAACGGCGGAACCGGCCGACCTCCTGGGGCGCTGCCCCAGACCCCGCGCCTCAATCGCCGGCGAGGCTGGAGTTGCCGGCCCCCCGTCCCCAGTGCGGCGAGCAGCACTTGGCGATCCAACCCGCCCAGCGCTCGAGCGCACCGGGCCATTCCAGCCCGCGCGGCGCTTGAGCGCACCGGGCCATTCCAGCCCGCCCAGCGCTCGAGCGCACCGGGCGCGAAGCGCACGGAACGGGTGTCGGGCGGAGCCCGCACCCAGGCGGGGGCCGGGGCCGCAGGTCCCGGTTTCGGGAAGGGGCGGGGTGGGGGAACGGCTCCGCGCAGCGGACCCAGCCCCGCGGACCCAGCCCCGCGGTGCCGCTGCGGGCGGGCGGAGCCGGACCCGGCCGGGCCCGGGCGAGGGCGGGGCGTGGGCCGGCCGGTGGGGCCGGGGCCGTGGCGGTGGGGTCGGCCCCGGCGGTTAGCGGGGGGTGCGGAGGCGCGTCAGGGCCTCCGCGAGCGGGAGTTCCTCACGGGTGCCCGTGGCGCGGTGCTGGAGCTCGACCACCCCGTCGGCGGCCCGACGCCCGGCCACCAGGATCCACGGCACGCCGATCAGCTCGGCATCGGTGAGCTTGACCCCGGGAGAGAGCCCGGCCCGGTCGTCCAGCAGGACGCGCAGGCCCGCCTCGGCCAGAGCAGAGGCCGCCGACTCCGCAAGGGCCAACGGGACGGCCTTGCCGGCGGCCACGACGTGGACATCGGCCGGAGCCACCTCCGCCGGCCACGCCAACCCCCGCTCGTCGGCGGTCTGCTCGGCCAGCGCCGCCACGGCGCGCGAGACGCCGATCCCGTACGAACCCATCGTCACCCGGACCGGCTTGCCCTCCCGCCCGAGCACGTCGAGCGCGAACGCGTCGGCGTACTTGCGGCCGAGCTGGAAGATGTGGCCGACCTCGATGGCCCGGTCGAGCCGGAGCCCGGCCCCGCAGCGCGGGCAGGGGTCACCGGGCTCGACCACGACCACGTCGAGGTACCGGTCCACCTCGAAGTCCCGCCCGCAGACCACGTTCTTCGCGTGCGTATCGGGCTTGTTGGCGCCGGTCACCCACGAAGTGCCGGGCGCGACACGGGGGTCGGCGAGGTAGGGCACCTTCGCCAGGCCCTGCGGGCCCACGTAGCCGCGCACCAGGTCGGGGCGGTCCACGAAGTCCTCCGCCGTCACCAACTCCACCACCGCCGGGGCGAGGTGCTCGGCGAGCTTGCCGAGGTCGACCTCCCGGTTCCCGGGCACGCCGACGGCGGTGATCTCGCCGTCCACCTTCACCAGGAGGTTCTTCAGGGTCGCGGAGGCGTCGACGCCCAGGTGCGCCGTCAGCGTCTCGATCGTCGGGGTGTCGGGGGTGGGGATCTCCTCCAGCGCGGGGTGTTCCCCGGGGACCTCCGCCAGGGGGAAGGTCACCGCCTCGGTGTTGGCCGCGTACCCGCACGAGGGGCAGTCGGCGAAGGTGTCCTCGCCGGCGGCCGCGGGCGCCAGGAACTCCTCCGAGGCGGAGCCGCCCATCGCCCCGGACACGGCGGAGACGATCCGGTGGTCGAGCCCGAGGCGGGTGAAGATCCGCTGGTAGGCGGCGCGGTGCAGCGCGTAGGACTCGGCGAGTCCCTCGTCGCTGACGTCGAAGGAGTAGGAGTCCTTCATCTGGAACTCGCGGCCGCGCAGCACCCCGGACCGGGGCCTGGCCTCGTCGCGGTACTTGGTCTGGATCTGGTAGAGCATGACCGGCAGGTCCTTGTAGGACGTGCACTGGTCCTTCACGAGCAGGGTGAAGATCTCCTCGTGGGTGGGGCCGAGGAGGTAGTCGGCGCCCTTGCGGTCCTTGAGCCGGAAGAGCAGGTCCCCGTACTCCGACCAGCGGCCGCTGGTCTCGTACGGCTCGCGCGGCAGCAGCGCGGGCAGCAGCACTTCCTGGGCGCCGATCGCGTCCATCTCCTCGCGGACGATGCGCGAGACGTTGTCCAGGACCCGCTTGCCGAGCGGCAGCCAGGTCCACACTCCGGCCGAGCTGCGGCGGACGTATCCGGCGCGGACCAGGAGGCGGTGGCTGAGGGTCTCCGCGTCGGCCGGGTCCTCGCGGAGGGTCCGGGCCATGAGGCGGGACATGCGCTGCACGTGTTGCGTTGACATGTCCGGAGGCTATAGGCCCGGGCCCGGGGTACCGAAACGAATTCAGGGCCGCGGCAGCGGCAGCGGGGCGCCCATGACGGCGTACGGCAGGCTCGCGCTCGGGAAGTGCACCTGTCGGGCGAGGTCGGTGTAGCCGAGGGCGCGGTAGAGGCGGCGGGCCGGGCTCTCGGCGTCGATGGCGGAGAGGATCGACCGTTTCTCCTCGGCGCCGTCGGTGATCCGGGTGATGAGGGTGCGGCCGACGCCGCGGCCCTGGAAGCCGGGGTGGACGTGCAGTTCGGTGATGACGAAGGAGTCGTCGAGCCAGGCGTCCTCCCCCTCGGCCCGCAGGTACGGTTCGACGACCGAGGACCACCAGTACGCGCGGTCGTTCGGCATCCCGTACACGAATCCGGCGAGCGCCCCGTCGTCGGTGAACGCGCCGAGCGCACGGGCCCCGCGGCAGGTCATGTGGCGCTGGACGATGTAGCGCCGGATGCCGACCTCCTCCTCGCTGAGCCCGAAGGCCACGGCCTGCACGCGCAGGGCCTCGTCGACGCGGGCGGCGAGGTCGAGGGGGCCGATGCTCAGTCCGGCGGGCCGGGCGGGGTCGTCGCCCGCGGGGGAAGACAGCATGCCGCGACCTTACTGGTCGGTCGGTGCCGCCGGTATGCCGCAGGGGTTGCCCGTGGCCGGCGGGCACGGGAACAGGACGCGGGGGCGCGGCGGCCGGAACGGCGGGCAGGACAGGAGCGCCGGACAGGAGCGCCGGCCGGCAGGCTAGAAGAGGACGCTCATGAACGCGCCGACCTCGCGGAAGCCCACGCGGCGGTAGGCGGCGCGCGCCGCGGTGTTGTAGTCGTTGACGTACAGGCTGACCACGGGCGCGACATCGCGCAGCGCGAACTCGACGACGGCGGCCATCCCGGTCTCGGAGTGCCCGCGGCCGCGGAACTCGGGGGCGACCCAGACGCCCTGGATCTGGCAGGCGCGGGCGGTGGCGGCGCCGATCTCCGCCTTGAAGACGACCTTGCCGTCCTCGACGCGGGCGAAGGAGCGGCCGGATCCGACGAGCTCGGCGACGCGGGCCTGGTAGAGCAGGCCGCCGTCGCCTGCCAGTGGCGAGACGCCGACCTCCTCGGTGAACATGGCCACGCAGGCGGGCATGATCAGCTCCATCTCGTCCTTGCGGATCCGGCGCACCAGCGGGTCGGGCCGCACCTCGGCGGAGGGCTGCTCGGTGACCATGAGGGGCTGGTGGGAGCGGACCTCGCGGGCGGGGCCCCAGCTGGGCTCCAGGAGCCGCCACAGCAGCCGGGTGGGCTCGGCGGGGCCGACGATGGAGGAGCAGCGGCGGCCGGTGCGGCGGGCCCGGTCGGCGAAGGCGCGTACGGCGTCGGGGCCGGCGCAGACGGGGACGAGGTTGGCGCCCGCGTAGCACAGGGAGCGCAGCTCGCCGTCGGCGTAGTAGCCCCACATCTCGCCGCCCAGGCGCCAGGGGTCGAGGCCGGCGACCTGGACCCGGGAGGTGACGAAGGCGTTCTCGACCGGCTCGCGTCCGAGGACGGCGAGGGCGGCGTCGAGATCGCCGGGCTCAAGGACCCGGGTGGTGGTCTGCGTCAACACGGGGGCCTCACATGCAGGGCTGCTGATCTGTCGAACTGTACCCGCAGGGCGGAGCGGATGCCCGGTTGCCGGGGTCACGAAAAAGCCCCGGCCCCGGCCGCGAACTGCGGGAACGGGGCCGGGGCCGGCGCTGCGGGCTCCGCGGGCGGGCGCCCGGGGCGCCGTGGCGCAGGGGTGCTCAGGCGCCGATGGCGACGGTCGGCTCGCCGGAGGCGACGCCGTCCTTCTCCATCTGCTCGGCGATCTTCAGGGCCTCCTCGATGAGGGTCTCCACGATCTTCGACTCGGGGACGGTCTTGATGACCTCGCCCTTGACGAAGATCTGGCCCTTGCCGTTGCCGGAGGCGACGCCGAGGTCGGCCTCGCGGGCCTCGCCGGGGCCGTTGACGACGCAGCCCATGACGGCGACGCGCAGCGGGACCTCCATGCCGGTCAGGCCCGCCGTGACCTCCTCGGCCAGCTTGTAGACGTCGACCTGGGCGCGGCCGCAGGACGGGCAGGAGACGATCTCCAGGCGGCGCGGCTTGAGGTTCAGCGACTCCAGGATCTGGCGGCCGACCTTGACCTCCTCGACCGGCGGGGCCGAGAGGGAGACGCGGATGGTGTCGCCGATGCCCTCGGAGAGCAGTGCGCCGAAGGCGACGGCGGACTTGATGGTGCCCTGGAAGGCGGGGCCGGCCTCGGTGACGCCGAGGTGCAGCGGGTAGTCGCAGGCCGCGGCGAGCTGGCGGTAGGCGTTGACCATGACGACCGGGTCGTTGTGCTTGACCGAGATCTTGATGTCGCGGAAGCCGTGCTCCTCGAAGAGGGAGGCCTCCCAGAGCGCGGACTCGACGAGCGCCTCGGGGGTTGCCTTGCCGTACTTCTGGAGCAGGCGGCGGTCGAGGGAGCCGGCGTTGACGCCGATGCGGATCGGGGTGCCGGCGTCGCCCGCCGCCTTGGCGATCTCCTTGACCTTGTCGTCGAACTGCTTGATGTTGCCGGGGTTGACGCGGACGGCGGCGCAGCCCGCGTCGATGGCGGCGAAGACGTACTTGGGCTGGAAGTGGATGTCCGCGATGACCGGGATCTGCGACTTCTTCGCGATGACGGCGAGGGCGTCGGCGTCGTCCTGGGTCGGGCAGGCCACCCGGACGATCTCGCAGCCGGAGGCGGTCAGCTCGGCGATTTGCTGGAGCGTGGCGCCGATGTCCGAGGTACGGGTGGTGGTCATCGACTGCACCGAGATGGGCGCGTCGCCACCGACGGCCACCGAGCCGACCTGGATCTTGCGGCTGACCCTGCGGTCGGCAAGCTTCGTCGGCACGGACGGCATTCCGAGAGAGATGGCAGTCATCTGCTGTGCAACCCCAAGGTGTGGATCAAGGTCCCGAGATCGGCGGGCTCCGGGCTTCGAGGTTACGCCAAGCACGGCGCGGGCCCTGCATCCGAGGGGTGCACGACACCCGAACGTAGGGAGCCGGGCACGATCCGTGCCCGGCTCCCCACGCATGGCGAAGCTGCGCGCGCGTCAGGTGATCGTGATGGGGTTCACCACGTCGGCGACGAGCACGAGCAGCGTGAAGCAGACGAACACGCCGGCCACGACGTACGCGGCGGGCATCAGCTTGGCCACGTCGAACGGGCCGGGGTCGGGGCGGCGGAAGATGCGCGCCGCGTTCCGCCGGACCGACTCCCACAGGGCGCCTGCGATGTGCCCGCCGTCCAGCGGCAGCAGCGGGAGCATGTTGAACAGGAACAGGGAGAGGTTGAAGTAGCCGATGACCTGGAGGGCGATCACCAGTCGGTCGGTGGCCGGGATTTCCAGGGCGGCGATCTCCCCGCTGATCCGGGCCGCGCCGACGATCCCCATCGGGGAGTCGGGTTCGCGCTCGGCGCCGTTGAAGGCCGCGTTCCACAGCGCCGGGATCTTGCCGGGCAGCTTGAGCAGCCCGTCGACGCTGCGGTCGATCTCCTCGCCCATGTGGGTGACGGACTGGCCGAACGTGAGGGCGGCGGTCTCGTTCTTCGGGCTGAAGCCGAGCCAGCCCGCGGTCACGTACTGGCCCTTGACGTACCCGCCGTGGCCGTCGGTCTTGGCGACCCGGTTCTCGACGAGGGTGACCGGCACGGTCTGCTTGTGCCCGCCCCGCTCGATGGTCACGGTGGCCGGGCCGATGGTGTCGCGGATGCGCTTTTGCAGGTCGGCCCAGTCGGTCACCGCGCGGCCGTTGAGGGCGACGATCCGGTCGCCCTCGCGCAGTCCGGCGGCCTTGGCGGGGGCGACGGGGTCGCCGTCCTTGCAGACCTCGCGCTTCTCGCTCTGCCAGATCACGCAGGGCGAGACGCCGGCGATCTCGGTGGTCGTTCGGTTCACCCCGAAGGTCATCCAGACGCCGAAGAAGACCGCCAGTGCCAGCACCAGGTTCATGAACGGCCCGGCGAACATCACGATCACGCGCTTCCACGGCTTGCGCGTGTAGAACAGCCGGGTCTCGTCGCCGGGCTGGAGCTCCTCGTACGCCGCCGAGCGGGCGTCCTCGATCATCGACCGGAACGGCGAGGTCGACCGGGCGGTGACCTTGCCGTCCTCTCCGGGCGGGAACATCCCGATCATGCGGATGTAGCCGCCCATCGGGATGGCCTTGATGCCGTACTCGGTCTCGCCCTTGTGCCGCGACCAGATCGTCGGGCCGAAGCCGACCATGTACTGGGGCACGCGGATGCCGAAGAGCTTGGCCGTGGAGAGGTGGCCGAGCTCGTGCCAGGCGATGGAGACGAGCAGCCCGAATACGAAGATGAGTATGCCGAGCACCGTCATGAGTGCTGTCATGCGCGCGCCTCCAGGGCGGCCTCGGCCGCCATCTCCCGTGCCCGGGCCCTGGCCCAGGTCTCCGCCTCGAGGACGTCGGCGACCGTCAGGGAAGTTCCCGCGTCCGGCGTCCCGTGTTCATCGACCACGGCAGAGACCGTATCCATGATTGCTGTGAACGGCAGCCGACCGGCCAGGAAGGCGTCCACGCACTCCTCGTTCGCCGCATTGAAAACGGCCGGGGCGGTGGAGCCGAGGGTGCCCACGTGCCGGGCGAGGCCGACGGAGGGGAAGGCCTCGGTGTCGAGCGGGAAGAACTCCCAGGTGGAGGCCTTGGTCCAGTCGAAGGCGGGGGCCGCGTCCGGGACGCGCTGGGGCCAGCCGAGGCCGATGGCGATGGGGCCGCGCATGTCCGGCGGGGTGGCCTGGGCGAGGGTGGAGCCGTCGGAGAACTCCACCATCGAGTGCACGTAGGACTGCGGGTGGACCACGACCTCGATGCGGTCGAAGGGGATGTCGTACAGCAGGTGCGCCTCGATGACCTCCAGCCCCTTGTTGACCAGGGTCGCCGAGTTGACGGTGATGACCGGGCCCATGGCCCAGGTGGGGTGCGCGAGGGCGTCCTCGACGGTGACGTGCGCCAGCTCGGCGCGGGTACGGCCGCGGAAGGGCCCGCCGGAGGCGGTGACCACCAGCTTGCGCACGTCGGCCCGGGTCCCGGCGGCCAGGGCCTGGAAGAGGGCGGCGTGCTCGGAGTCGACCGGGATGATCTGCCCGGGCTGCGCGAGGGCCTTGACCAGCGGGCCGCCGACGATCAGCGACTCCTTGTTGGCCAGGGCCAGGGTCCTGCCCGCCCGCAGCGCGGCGAGGGTGGGCGCGAGGCCGATGGAGCCGGTGATGCCGTTGAGCACGGTGTGGCACTCGGAGGCGGCGAGCTCGGCCGCCGCGTCGGGACCGGCCAGGATCTCGGGCAGCGGCTCCGACGCCCCGTAACGGGCGCTCAGCGCCTCCTTCAGGGCCGGTACGGCGTCCTCCCGGGCCACGGCCACGGCGCCGACCCGCAAGAGCCGGGCCTGCTCGGCCAGCAGCTCCACGCGCCCGCCGGCGGCGGACAGCGCGGTGACGCGGAACCGGTCCGGGTTGCGCAGGGCCAGGTCGATGGCCTGGGTCCCGATGGACCCGGTGGAGCCGAGGATGACGATGTCCCGGCGGCCGGCCGCGGCGTCGAAGAGGAGGTGCGGATCGGCGAGGGGGGCTGGACTGTCGCTCATGCCCCCATTGTTGCCGCTCAGCCGGAGCGGTCGGACACCCAGTCCCCGTGGACGGCCCCGGCGAGGAGCTCGGGCAGGGTCCCGGCGAAGTCGGGGAGCGCGCGGGCCGCGGCCCACCAGGCCTCGGGGTCGGTACCGAGGGCCGCGTCGAGCAGCCGGTCTGCCTCGGCGCGGGCGGCGAGGACGGCCTCGGGGCGGTCGTGCCGGTCGGGGTGGTCGATGTCGCCGAGCCAGTGGTCCTCGTCCAGGGCCCAGGCGGCCGGGGCCTTGTGCCTGATGACGTCGGCGCCGGTGAGGACGGAGCGGTCCAGGCAGGCGCGGACCCAGCGGATGTCCTCGTACAGGCTGCCCATGGCGTTGGGGACGGAGAGGCTGGCGAGGGCGAGCTCGCGGTCGATGCTGTCCTCCGGCTGCCCCGGGGAGCCGGGTTCGAGGGACCGGACCGCCCGGTCGAGGCCGGGTATCGGCTCGCCCGGGTGGGGCTGCGGCGCCTGCCCGGCGGCCACGGCGGCCGCGAGCTCGGGCAGGGTGCCGGTGGAGCCGGGGGCGTGCCGGGCGAGCTCGGCCCACAGCCGGGGGTCGTCGCCGAGGGCCGGGCGCAGGACGCGCATCAGGGCGGAGCGCATCGCGGCCCGTTCGGCGAGGTTCCAGCCGAGCCGGCCGGCGCCGTGCACCTGCCCGAGCAGCAGGGTGCGGTGGGCGGGGGCGACGGCCGCGGCGAGCTCGTCGAAGGTCAGGATGCCGGCGCGGACGGCGCGGACGGCGGGCCGGTGCCAGTCGGGGCCGTACGGGCCCTGCGTGCGGGTGTCGAGCAGGGCGAGGCAGGTGCTCCGGTCCAGGCCGCCGACCAGCAGCAGGGCCTCCACCGAGCCGGGCGGCAGCGGGGCGCGGGCGTGCTCGCGCAGCAGCGTGCCGGGGTCGAGGACGTGCTCCAGGGACAGCACGTCGAGCGGGATCCGCGGGCGGCGCCGGCCGTGGCGGCGCAGCAGGGCGAGGGTCTCGGCGGCGGTCAGCGGCGGCTCGGGGGCGCGGCCGAGTTCGGCGCCCAGGGTGGCGAGCAGTTCGGGCGCGGGGCCGGGGCGGCGGGCGTAGCGGGCGGGACCCGGCAGCCCGGGCAGCGGGCGGCCGAGGACGTGCGGGTTGCGGGCGACGGTGCGGCGGTCCTCGTCGGTGCCGTGGCGCAGCAGCAGCGTGACGGCGTGGGCCGGCAGGTGCTCGTCGCGGCACAGGAACCGGCGGGCCGGGGCGTCGAGCCGTCCGAGGAGGGCGGCGGCGACGGCGTCCGGTGCGTGGCGCAGCAGGAGCGCCACGCACCAGGCGAGCCGCCGGCTCTCCCTGTCCGCGTTCACATGCATCCGATTCCCCGTCGCCGGCTCCGTACGCCTCCCCCGGCGCCCGGCGATCATCGCAGGTCAGCGGAGTGGGCGGTGAACGTTTTCGCGGGTGGACGGGCCGGGGGCGGCGTCGGCGATCCAGGGGCCGTCGCCGGAGGGGTCGAGGACGCCTTCCTCGAGCCAGGTGTAGGTGCCGGAGAGCACGCCGGCGACGACCTTGCGGTCCAGGTCGTCGGTGTTGCTCCACAGCCGGCCGAAGAGCTCCTCGACGCGGATGCGGGACTGCCGGCAGAAGGCGTCGGCGAGCTGGTAGGCCTCGCGGCCGTGCTCGCCCGTGGCGCGCAGGTGCTCGGCGCGGACACAGGCCGCGCTCATCGCGAAGAGTTCGGCGCCGATGTCGACGATCCGGCCGAGGAAGCCCTGCTTGGTCTCCATGCGGCCCTGCCAGCGGGACATGGCGTAGAAGGTCGAGCGGGCGAGTTTGCGGGCGCTGCGCTCGACGTAGCGCAGGTGGGTGGCGAGGTCGGGGTGGCCGGCGGGGTGGAACTCGCGGTAGGTGCCGGGGACCTGGCCGGCGCCGGCGGCCAGCTTGGGCAACCAGCGGGCGTAGAACCCGGCGGCGCGGGCGCCCGCCCTGGCCTTGTCGCCGAGGTCCTTCTCGGGGTCGATGAGGTCGCCGGCGACCGACAGGTGGGCGTCGACGGCCTCGCGGGCGATGAGCAGGTGCATGATCTCGGTGGAGCCCTCGAAGATCCGGTTGATGCGCAGGTCGCGCAGCATCTGCTCGGCGGGGACGGCCCGCTCGCCGCGGGCGGCCAGCGAATCGGCGGTCTCGAAGCCGCGCCCGCCGCGGATCTGGACGAGTTCGTCGGCCATCAGGCAGGCCATCTCGGAGCCGTAGAGCTTGGCGAGGGCGGCTTCGATGCGGATGTCGTTGCGGTCCTCGTCGGCCATCTGGGAGGCGAGGTCGACGACGGCCTCCAGGGCGAAGGTGGTCGCGGCGATGAAGGAGATCTTGGAGCCGACGGCCTCGTGCCGGGCGACGGGGCGGCCCCACTGCTCGCGGACGCCGGACCACTCGCGGGCGATCTTCAGGCACCATTTGCCGGCGCCGACGCACATGGCGGGCAGGGACAGCCGGCCGGTGTTGAGGGTGGTCAGCGCGATCTTCAGGCCGGCGCCCTCGGCGCCGATGCGCTGCGAGGCGGGGACCCGGACCCGGTGGAAGCGGGTGACGCCGTTCTCCAGACCGCGCAGGCCCATGAAGGCGTTGCGGTGCTCGACGGTGATGCCCGGCGAGTCGGCCTCGACGACGAAGGCGGTGATGCCGCCGCGGTGGTTCTCCGACTTCGGCACCCGGGCCATGACGACGAGGAGGTCCGCGACGACCCCGTTGGTGGTCCACAGCTTGACCCCGTCGAGGACGTAGGCGTCGTCGCCGTCGGGGACCGCGGTGGTGGCCAGGCGGGCGGGGTCGGAGCCGACGTCGGGCTCGGTGAGGAGGAAGGCGCTGATGGCGGTGGTCGCGCAGCGCGGCAGGAAGGCTTCCTTCTGCTCCTGCGTGCCGAACATCTTCAGCGGCTGCGGCACGCCGATCGACTGGTGCGCGGAGAGCAGGGCGCCGATGGCGGGGCTGGCGGTGCCGACGAGGGCCAGCGCCTTGTTGTAGTACACCTGGGTCAGGCCCAGGCCCCCGTACTTGGGGTCGATCTTCATGCCGAGGGCGCCGAGCTCCTTGAGGCCGCGGATGGTCTCGTCGGGGATCCGCGCCTCGCGCTCGATGCGGGCGCCGTCGATCTCGGTCTCGCAGAACGCGCGCAGCCGGGCCAGGAAGGCCTCGCCGCGCCGGACGTCCTCGTCGGCGGGCAGCGGGTGCGGGTGGATCAGGTCGAGTCGGAACCGCCCGAGGAAGAGTTCCTTGGCGAAGCTGGGCTTGCGCCAGTCCTGCTCCCGGGCCGCTTCCGCGACCTGCCGTGCCTCGCGCTCGGTCACCTTGGGCTGTGCGGGCTGTGTTGCGGACATGAGGGGGCTCACCTCGCCGCCGGAGTCGGTGGTACCGGCCTACCGGCCGGTGCTACCTGTGAGTCGTACCCGCTGCGCCGTCCCGGGAAAAGCGGGGTTGGGCAGGGCGGGCGAATCCGCGGGGCAAAAGAGGGACGGCCGGAGCCCCCGCACAGTAGGCTCCGGCCGTCGGTCCGTGACCGTACGAGTCGGTCAGATGTCGAGGCCCGTGAGGACCAGGACGCGCTCGTACGTGTAGTCGTCCATCGCGTAGCGGACGCCCTCGCGGCCCACGCCGGACTGCTTGACGCCGCCGTACGGCATCTGGTCGGCGCGGTAGGACGGCGCGTCGCCGATGATCACGCCGCCGACCTCGAGCTCGCGGTGCGCGCGGAACGCGGTCTGGACGTCGCGGGTGAAGACGCCGGTCTGCAGGCCGAACTTCGAGTCGTTGACGGCGGCGAAGGCCTCGTCGGTGTTCTCGACCTTGGTGATCGTCAGGACCGGGCCGAAGACCTCCTCGGTGGCGAGCTTGACGCCGGCCGGGACCTCCGCGAGGACGGTCGGCTCGACCGAGGCGCCGTCGCGCTTGCCGCCCGTGAGGAGCTTGGCGCCCGCGGAGACGGCCTCGTCGACCCAGGCCTCCACCCGCTTGGCGGCGTCCTCGGAGACGAGCGGGCCGACGTCGGTGGCGTCGTCGGACGGGTCGCCGGTGACCTGGGCCTGGACCTTCGCGACGACCTTCTCGACGAGGCGGTCGTAGACGGAGGCGTCGGCGATCACGCGCTGCACGGAGATGCAGGACTGGCCGGCCTGGTAGTTCGAGAAGGTCGCGATACGGGTCGCGGCCCAGTCGAGGTCGGCCTCGGAGGACCAGTCGTCCAGGACGACGGCGGCGGCGTTGCCGCCGAGCTCCAGGGTGCAGTGCTTGTGGGGCACCGACTGCTGGATGGCGTAGCCGACGGTGTCGGAGCCGGTGAAGGAGATGACCGGGAGGCGGTCGTCCTTGACCAGGGCCGGCATCTTGTCGTTGGCGACCGGCAGGACCGACCAGGAGCCGGCCGGCAGGTCGGTCTCGGCGAGCAGCTCGCCGAGGATCAGGCCGGACAGCGGGGTGGCCGGGGCCGGCTTGAGGATGATCGGCGCGCCGACGGCGATGGCCGGGGCCACCTTGTGGGCGCACAGGTTCAGCGGGAAGTTGAACGGCGCGATGCCGAGGACCGGGCCCTTGACGAAGCGGCGGGTCAGGGCCAGGCGGCCGACGCCGCCGGCGTCGGTGTCCAGGCGCTGGGCCTCTCCGCCGTTGAAGCGGCGGGCTTCCTCCGCGGCGAAGCGGAACACGGAGACCGCACGGCCGACCTCACCGCGCGCCCACTTGATGGGCTTGCCGTTCTCGGCGGAGATCAGCTGGGCGATCTCCTCGGTGCGCTCGGCGAGCCGCTTGGACACGTGGTCCAGGGCGGCGGCACGGACGTGGGCGGGGGTGGCGGAGAACTCCGCCGTCACGGCGTACGCCGCGGCCACGGCCTCTTCGACCTGGGCGTCGGTGGGCACGCTGACGGTGCCGACGAGACGGCCGTCCCACGGGTTGTGGACGTCGAAGCTGTCCTCGCCGGTGGCCTGGCGGCCGGCGAGCCAGAAGGCGTGGGTGGAAGTCATGCGAATCCCGGCCCTTCGGATGTGTGCGGGTCCTTGTCTCCACCAAGGTAGGTCTCCGGGCCGCTTTCGCGGCTTGTCCGCGATGGAGTACCCGGCGGCCGCCCCACGCCGGTTTGTCGCTTTTCCCGCCGCCGGACCGCGGGAAAGGCCGCGCCGGGGACGGGCGGGCCCGGCACGGGCGGGCCCGGCACGGGCGGGCCCGGCACGGACCCGTACGGTCACGAGGGCGTGGCGGCGGCCTTCAGGGCGAGCCAGAGCTCCATGCGGACGTCCGGATCGTCCAGGGAGCGCCCGAGGATCTCCTCGACGCGCCGCATCCGGTAGCGCAGGGTGTGCCGGTGCACCCCGAGGTCGGCCGCGGCGGCGTCCCACTGGCCGTGCCGCGAGAGCCAGGCCTGCAGCGAGGCCACGAGGTCGCCGCGGCCCTTCTCGTCGTGCTCGCGCAGTGCGCGCAGCGTGCCGTCCGCGAAGGCGCGCACGGCCTCGTCGGCGAGCAACGGGAGCACCGATCCGGCGGCCAGGTCCTCGTGCTCGACCAGCGGGCGGCCGCGCCGCCGGGCCACGGCCAGGGCCTGGTCGGCCTGCTTGTACGCGGTCGCGACGCCCGGCGGCCCGGTGGGCGCGGAGAGCCCGATGACCAGCTCGTCCGGCTCGGGCCCGGAGGAGTCCCGGCCGCGCCGCGACTCCAGTGCCTCCGCGTGGTCGGCGCAGGCCTGTACGGCGGCGCCCCCGTCCACGGCGAGGATCACCAGCCGCTCCGGCTCCGGCACCACGAGCAGCGCCTCACCGCTGCGGCCGGCCGCGGACTCCGCGGTGTCGGCGAGCAGCGCGAGCCCTTCCGGCTGGGCGGTCCCCGGCAATGCCGGCTCGGCCACGACCAGCCGGAACGGCGTGTCCAGCAGGGTCCCGTAGAGGTCGCCGGCGACGGTGCGCGCGTGCTCGGCCTCCCCGGCCAGCAGCATCCGCAGCACCGCCGCCCCCAGCCGGGATTCGGCGTCGTGCAGCGACCGCGAGCGCTCGGTGGTGAGGGTCAGCAGGGCCACGGCGGAGTGGACGGCGTACCGCTCGGCGGTGCCGAGCGGGGCCGCGGTGCCCACGGCCAGCGCCCCGCGGGCCCGCCGGCCCGTGCCCAGGGACTGCAGTTCGACGCGGTCCTCGGCGCCGCCGACCACGGCGCTGGCCGGGGCGGGCCGCTCGCGCAGCCGCTCCACGTCGGGGGTGAGCCGGGCGGCGCGGCGCGCGGCCCACTCCGGGGCGGCGGCGACCACCGCGCCGGAGGTGTCGTACAGGGCGGCCCAGCCCTGGACGTGCGCGGCGAGCCGGGCCAGCAGCTCGGCGGGGCCGTCGGCAGAGAGCGCGGCGCGGGTGAGCTCGCGCTGCGCCTCGAAGCCGGCGGTCACGGCGCGGTACTGGTCCGCCGCGAGCGCCGCGGAGACGGCCTTGCTGATGGCGAGGAACGGGGTCCTGCGCGGCACTTCCAGCAGCGGGAGGTCCTCGGTGCGGGCGGCGTCGACCAGGGCCTCGGGGATCTGCTCGTAGTTGACGCCGACGGCGAAGCCGATGCCGACGACGCCGGCCGCGGCGAGGCGGCGTACGTAGCGGCGCATCTCCTGCGGGTCCTCGGCGTCCAGCTTCATCGCGGTGATCAGCAGGAGCTCCCCGCCCTCCATGTAGGGGACGGGGTCGGCGAGCTCGCTGACGTGGGCCCAGCGCACGGGGGTGTCGAGGCGGCCCTCCCCCGCCCGGACGCTGAGCTTGAGCGCCGAATGCTGGACGAGTGAGGCGAGGGTGAGCGGCATCGGTACCAGGGGCCTTAAGGGGGGAGAGGCGGTGGAAGTGGCGGGAGTGCCAGGAGTGGCGATGACAGCAGGAGAGGCGACGGAGAATTTCGCCTTGTCGTATGAACGGCTCCCCTCGATTCTGCCACCCCGTACGGTTCGGCTCAGCCCGTCCGGCCGGCGTCGCCGAGGCCGACCAGCACCGGAGCCGCCCGCTCCCCCGTGACGGTGGTCAGCGAGACCACGGCGTGGCCGGGCGGCACGGTGTTGGCCAGGGCCGAGGCGGACCAGCGCTCCCGCTCGACCTGGCGCACGGTGACCGCGTCCGTGGTCACGTCCTTGCCGCTGATGAGCTTGCGCACGCCGTGCATCAGCCGGGTCATGGGCCGTTCGGCGTAGACCTGGCGGCTGGTGACGTCCCGGGTCTCGATCAGCTCGGTGCCCCAGGCGTCGGCGAACTGCCGGCCGTCCCAGGTGGTGATCCCGGAGAACGCGATCCGGCAGCCGACCGCCCCGAGCAGCTGGGTGCGCAGCTGCTCGGGTACGTCGTCCAGCGTGCGCAGGGTCAGCAGGACGCCCGCGTGGGCGGAGCGCAGCCGCTGCAGGCCGCGGACGGTCTGCGGGGTCAGGGTGTGCGAGGCGTCGTCGAAGGCCAGGAACGCGAACAGCGAGCGGTCCGCACGGGCGGTGGCGGAGGCGGTGAACTGCGCCAGCAGCAGCCGGGCCAGCAGCCGCGAGGCGTCCGGGTGGGCCCGCTCGGGCAGGTCGATGCGGACCCGCACGGGGTGTTCGAGGGAGCGCAGGGAGAAGGGGCGGCTGCCGCCGGCGGTGTCGAAGAAGCCGTGGAAGGCGGGCCGGTCCAGGAGCCCGACCCGGTCGGCGAGGACGGGTCCGGGGTCGCCGTGGGTTCCGTGCTGCCGCTCCCGGGCGTCGAGTTCGCGCAGCATGGCCGGCTGTCCGGCGTCCTCCAGGACGCGGCGCAGCGCGTCGAGCGGGCCGGGGGCCCGGTCGAGGAGCTCGCGCAGTTCGGCCACGGCGGGGAAGCGGCCGTACGCGGTCCGGAACGGCCCGAGGAGCTGGGCGAGGGCGGTCGCTGCCCGGCGGGCGTCGGTGCCGGGGAGGTCGCCGACGAAGGCCTCGGCGAGCAGGGAGGCGGCTTCGTCGGGGTCTGCGGTGCCGCCGTAGAGGTCGAGGTCGTGGACGGACGCGGGATCGCCGGGGCGGACCACGACGTCGTAGCCGTCGTCGGGGCCGAGGCCGGCTCCGGCGGCGCCGACGGCGATCACGGCCGCCTGGCCGGCGAGGGCCTGGAGCGCCAGCGACTCCACGACCGGCCGGACCAGAAGGTGCGTCTTGCCGGCGCCGGAGGGCCCGACGGCGAGCACCGAGGTGCCCAGCACGGCGGGCTCCAGGGCGAGGCCGGTCCCGCGCCGCTCGTACGGGTTGGACCCGGCGCCGGTGACGCGGCCGATCCGGACCTGGGAGACGGCCAGGTCGTGGGCGGCGGTGCGCACGGGCAGGTCGCGCGCCTTCGAGGGGTGCGCGCAGGCCGCCGCGCCGTGGTCCCGGACGGACTGCACGAAGGCGGCCCGGCGGGAGGGGTCGGCCTGCACCGAGGCGAAGGCCCGCCGGATCCGGGCGTGGTCGACGTCGTTCATGCGCCCGGAGTCGGCCTCGGCGGCGAGCCGGTCGGCGGACTCCTCGAGCCCGGCGGCGCGCAGCTGCGGCCAGGCGGCCGGATCGTCCGGGCCGCCCGGGACCACGGCCTCGGCCGCGGCGGGGCTCCCCCCGGCGGCGGTCCGGGCCGCGCCGAGGAGGCCGGCCCAGCCGCCGAGGCGGGCGAAGACGTAGAGGACGGGGAGGTAGATGACGGCGTAGAGGGCGTAGGTGATCACCGAGCCGGCGAAGCCGCCGAGCTCCTGGTAGGGCAGGTGGCCGAAGGCCAGCGGGTAGACCGGCAGCACCTCGTTCTCGATCAGCGCCACGACCACCAGGGCCCCGGCCGCGGCGGCCAGCGCCCGGGGCCAGGGGCCGCGGGCGGCGATGTGCTCGTCGAAGGCGGCCCGCCAGCGGCCGAGCCGGGCGAAGAAGAGGAACATGCCGACCGAGATCAGCAGTTCGTAGAGCTCCAGGGCGGCCTGGCCGCGGTGGTCCACCGGCAGGGGCTGGTAGTCCCCGGTCCACCAGCTCTGCGGGGTGAAGAAGTGCAGGGGCGCGCCGACGAACGGCAGGCCGCCCTCCAGGAACAGCCGCCAGCAGACGAAGCCGACGAGGAAGGCGATCACGACCCGGAGCAGCACGGACCGGCCGGTGCCCTCGGGCTTCCTCGCGGCCGGGACGTAGCCGTGGCGCCAGATCCCGGGCTCGGCCTCCGGCCGCGGGACGCGCAGCCAGGCGGTGAGCGCGGAGCCGGCCGCACCCTTGCCCGGGTCCCGGCCCGCAGCGGCGGCCGCAGGCGCGCCGGGTGCACGGTCGGGCGGCGGCGGGGCCGCGGCCGGGCGCGGCGGGTGCGGCGGCAGCGCCGGGGGCGGCCCGGCGGGGCGGGGCACCTGTGCCCCGGCGGCGTCCGCGCCGGGCGGTGCCCCCTGCCCGCCCTGGCTGTGCCCGTACGTGCCCTCGCGCTCCATGAAACCCCTGCCCCCTGCCCGTGCCTGTCCTGCGTCGCTCAATGTAGTTGTCCGGACGCGGCTGCGGGTGGGTACCGGCCCGTACCCGTGTGCGGCGTCGCAGGGCCAACGAGACAGGCGCGGTGTCCTTCCTATGGCCGTCGCGGACAAGGACACGCGCAGATCACTCCCGAACGGAGCATGCCGTACCCCCTCCCCCGGGCCTAGCCTGCGGACAAAGACACAAGTGCGTCCGAAAACACCCCCCAGGAGCCCTCCATGACTGCTGTACCGCAGGAGCGCAAGCTCGTCACCGCGATCCCCGGCCCCAAGTCGCAGGAGCTGCAGGCCCGCCGCCTCGACGCGGTCGCCGGTGGCGTGGGCTCCGTCCTCCCCGTCTTCACGCAGCGCCTCGACGGCGGCATCCTCGAGGACGTCGACGGCAACCGCCTGATCGACTTCGGCTCCGGCATCGCCGTGACCTCGGTCGGCGGCTCCGCCGAGGCCGTCGTGCGCCGCGCCACCGCGCAGCTCGCCGACTTCACCCACACCTGTTTCATGGTCACCCCGTACGAGGGCTACGTGGAGGTCTGCGAGGCGCTGGCCGAGCTGACCCCGGGCGACCACGCCAAGAAGTCGGCCCTGTTCAACTCCGGCGCCGAGGCCGTCGAGAACGCCGTCAAGATCGCGCGTGCGTACACCAAGCGCCAGGCCGTCGTCGTCTTCGACCACGGCTACCACGGCCGCACCAACCTGACGATGGCGCTGACCGCCAAGAACATGCCGTACAAGCACGGCTTCGGCCCGTTCGCCCCCGAGGTCTACCGCGTCCCGGTCGCGTACGGCTACCGCTGGCCCACCGGCGCCGAGAACTGCGGCCCCGAGGCCGCCGCCCAGGCGATCGACCAGATCACCAAGCAGATCGGCGCCGAGAACGTCGCCGCGATCATCATCGAGCCGGTCCTCGGCGAGGGCGGCTTCATCGAGCCGGCCAAGGGCTTCCTGCCGGCGATCGTGAAGTTCGCCAACGACAACGGCATCGTCTTCGTCGCGGACGAGATCCAGTCCGGCTTCTGCCGCACCGGCCAGTGGTTCGCCTGCGAGGACGAGGGCATCGTCCCGGACCTGATCACCACCGCCAAGGGCATCGCCGGCGGTCTGCCGCTGGCCGCCGTGACCGGCCGCGCCGAGATCATGGACGCCCCGCACGCGGGCGGCCTGGGCGGCACCTACGGCGGCAACCCGGTGGCCTGCGCCGGTGCGCTCGGCTCCATCGAGACGATGAAGGAGCTCGACCTCAACGCCAAGGCGAAGAAGATCGAGTCCATCATGAAGTCGCGCCTGTCCGCGATGCAGGAGAAGTACGAGATCATCGGCGACATCCGCGGCCGCGGCGCCATGATCGCCATCGAGCTGGTCAAGGACCCGGAGTCCAAGACCCCGAACCCGGAGGCGGCCGGCGCGCTGGCCAAGGCCTGCCACGCCGAGGGCCTGATCGTCCTCACCTGCGGCACCTACGGCAACGTGCTCCGCTTCCTCCCCCCGATCGTCATCGGCGAGGACCTGCTGAACGAGGGCCTGGACATCATCGAGGCTGCGTTCGCGGGCATCTGAGCGAACATCCGAACACGCGTCCCGGTCGCTACCACCGGTAACGGGCGGGCGCTGTGAAGAAGATGTGGGGGGCCGATGGCAGGACCGCGTTCCTGCTGTCGGTCCCCCTTTCGCTGCCGTACGGTTTCTGCAGATGAGTGAGACACCCCGCTCCCGGGAAACCGGGGGCGACACCGGTACCGGGCTTCCCCAGCGCCGCACCGGGCCTGCGTTCGCGCACTCTCCTCACCGATCGGACGGCCGGACGCCCCAAACCCCCCGGGGCGCACGGCAACCCGATCCGGGCGGCCGTCCCGGAACCATCCCCCCTGTTCCGGGACGGCCGGCCACTTCCCTCCTCTTCCTCCTGCTCCCTTTCCTGGGGCTCGCCCTGACGACCTGGCAGGTCCTGGTCTCGGGCCCGCTGCTCGCCCCGGACGAGCGCCTCAGCCGCGCCCTGGTGCGCGCCGTGCCCGACGCGGTCACCGAGCGCCTCTCCGACCTCGGCAACGTCCAGGTCGCCGTCCCGGTCCTGGCGCTGGCAGCCCTGTACGCCGCCCGGCGCGGCAACCGCCTCGGCGCCCTCGCCGCGGCCCTGGCCATGGCCCTGGTCCCGGCCCTCGTGGTCCCGCTCAAGGAGTGGACCGCCCGCCCGGGGCCGCTGGAGCCGTGGGCCGCCGGCTACTTCCCCTCGGGCCACACCGCCACCGCGGCCGTCGCGTACATCGGCGCGGCCCTGCTGCTGCGCCCGTACACCCGCCGCCCCTGGCCGGTGGCCGTCGCGCTCGCCCTGACGGCGGCGACGGCCTGCGGCCTGATCCTGCGCGGCTGGCACTGGCCGCTGGACGTCCTGGCCAGCCTGCTGCTGTGCCTGCCGCTGCTGTGCGGCGTCGGCCTGGCCGTACGACGGGGTGTCAGACCCCCCGCCTAGTGCTGCGGCCGGCCCGCGCGTCCGGCGGCGGGTCGGGCCGGTCAGGGCCTGCGGCGCCGGTTCCCCGCGGATCCCTCCGCCCGGGAGGCCGCCGCCTCGTGCATCGCGAGCTCCAGCACCGCCGGATCGGTGAGGGTGCCGCGCCCGTCCGGCACCACCAGCCAGCGGACCGAGCCCCTCGCCCGGCCGGGGTACGGGACCGCGATCCAGCTCCCGCGCCCCGCACCCCGTACGCCGGTGCCGATCCAGTGCGCGGCCGTGCCCGCGGGGACGAAGAAGCCCAGCCGGGTGCCGCCGGAGCCGGCGAGCACCGGGCCGGGCCGGGCGGGCAGCAGCTTCAGGACGGCGAGGGCGGAGCGCCCCAGCTCCCCCGGCAGGATCAGCACGTCCCAGTGCCGGCCGGCGGGGAGCAGGACGACCCCGAGGGGGTTGCGCTCCCACTGCCGGCGGCAGGCGTGGGGATCCGGCGCCGCCGAAGCCAGCCATTCCACCGCGGTCCTGATATCCGAGCCCTGCATCGCCCGGCCTCCGTTCCCTGTAGGTGAGGGGTCCTCACCGGGAGAGAGCGGGGCCGGGCGCGGCGATGACGCGGGTTTGCGTACTCCATGGTGGTGAAGCGGCTCACGGCCCGGTCGACGGGCGCGCGCCGGAGCACGCGCCGGCGGACGGCCGGTCAGCTGTCGAAGCCCAGGCCGAACTTGTCCAGCGTCTTCAGCCACAGGTTGCGGCGGCCGCCGCGGGCGTCGGCGCGGGCCAGCGACCACTTGGTGAGGGTGATGCCGGTCCAGGCGAACGGCTCGGGCGGGAACGGCATCGGCCGGGACTTCACCATCTGCAGCTCCGTCCGCTCCGTGCGCGCCCCGTCCAGCAGGTCGAGCATCACGTCGGCGCCGAAGCGGGTGGCCCCGACGCCGAGCCCGGTGTAGCCGGCGGCGTACGCCACCCTGCCGGAGTGCGCGGTGCCGAAGAAGGCGGAGAAGCGCGAGCAGGTGTCGATGGCGCCGCCCCAAGCGTGGCTGAAGTTGATGCCCTCCAGCTGCGGGAACGCGGTGAAGAAGTGCTGGGCGAGCTTCAGGTAGGTCTCGGGGCGGTGGTCGTACTCGGAGTCGAGCCGGCCCTTGTAGGGGTAGACGGCGTCGTAGCCGCCCCACAGGATCCGGTTCTCCGGGGTGATGCGGAAGTAGTGGAACTGGTTGGCGCTGTCGCCCATGCCCTGGCGGCCCTGCCATCCGATGGCCTTCAGCTGCTCGGTGGTCAGCGGCTCCGTCATCAGCGCGTAGTCGTAGACGGGGACGGTGAAGGGGCGGATCCGCTTGACCAGCGAGGGGAAGATGTTGGTGCCGAGGGCGACCCGCCGGGCGAAGATCCGCCCGTAGGGGGTGCGTACGGCCATCCCCGCGCCCGAGGAGGCCAGCGACAGGCCCCGGGTGTTCTCGTAGATCCGCACCCCGAGGTCGAGGCAGGCCCGCTTCAGGCCCCAGGCCAGCTTGGCCGGGTTGAGCATGGCCACGCCGTCGGTGTCCCACAGGCCCGCGAGGAACGTCGGCGAGTCGACCTCGGCGCGCAGCTCGTCGCGGTCCAGCCAGCGCATCCCGCCGGCGAGGCCGAGCTTCTCGGCCTCCTCGTGCAGTTCGCGCAGTTCCTCGACCTGGTGCGGCTCGGTGGCCACGTCGATCTCGCCGGTGCGCTCGAAGTCGCAGTCGATGCCGTAGCGGGCGACGGCCGCCTCGATCTCGTCGAGGTTGCGCGCGCCGAGCTCCTCCAGCTTGGCGAGCTCGCCGGGCCAGCGGGCCAGGCCGTTGGCGAAGCCGTGGGTGAGGGAGGCGGCGCAGAAGCCGCCGTTGCGGCCGGAGGCGGCCCAGCCCGCCTCCTTCGACTCGATCAGGACGACGTCCCGGGCGGGGTCGCGCTCCTTGGCGATGAGCGCGGTCCACAGCCCGCTGTAGCCGCCGCCGATGACCAGCAGGTCGCAGGCCTCGTCGGAGGTCAGGGCCGGCTGCGGGTCGGGGCGGCCGGGGTCGTCCAGCCAGTACGAGACCGGCAGTGCTTCGGAAAGGGATTTCGCAACGCTTCGCATGGCGACTGGGGCCATGTCTTCCAACTCCCTACAGAGTTACTTGGGCTGTGCGTTCTTGCGGCGGTTGCCGGCGATCTGGCCGGCGAGGACCACCAGCACCGCGATGACGAACATCGCCGTGCCGATGACGTTGATCTGCACGGGCGTACCGCGCTGGGCCGATCCCCACACGAACATGGGGAAGGTGACGGTGTTGCCCGAGTTGAAGTTCGTGATGATGAAGTCGTCGAAGGACAGCGCGAAGGACAGCAGTGCGCCCGCCGCGATGCCCGGCGCGGCGATCGGCAGGGTCACCCGCAGGAAGGTCTGCACCGGGCTCGCGTAGAGGTCGCGGGCGGCCTCCTCCAGCCGGGGGTCCATCGACAGCACGCGCGCCTTGACGGCGGCGACGACGAAGCTGAGGCAGAACATGATGTGGGCGATCAGGATCGTCCAGAAGCCCAGCTCGATGCCCATGTTGAGGAACAGGGCGAGCAGCGAGGCCGCCATGACGATCTCGGGCATGGCCATCGGCATGAAGATCAGCGAGTTGACCGCTCCGCGCGCCCGGAACCGGTAGCGGACCAGGGCGAACGCGATGGCGGTGCCGAGCAGGGTGGCGACGAGGGTGGACCACAGGGCGATCTGGAGCGACAGGGACAGCGAGCCGCACAGGTCGGCGACCCCGCACGGGTCCTTCCAGGCGTCGAGCGAGAACTCCTGCCAGGCATAGTTGAAGCGCCCGGTGGGATTGTTGAAGGAGAAGACGGTCACGATCACGTTCGGCAGGATCAGGTACGCGAGCGTGCCCAGGCCGAGGATCACGACGAGGTTGTGGCGGAGCCATTTCATCAGACCAGGTCCTCCGTTCCCGCGCGGCGGATGTAGATCGTGACCATGACCAGGACGACGGCCATGAGGATGAACGACAGCGCGGCGGCCGTCGGGTAGTCGAGGATCCGCAGGTACTGCGACTGGATGACGTTGCCGATCATCCGGGTGTCGGTCGAGCCGAGCAGCTCGGCGTTGACGTAGTCGCCGCTCGCCGGGATGAAGGTGAGCAGGGTCCCGGAGACCACGCCCGGCATGGACAGCGGGAAGGTGACCTTGCGGAAGGTGGTGGCGGGGCGGGCGTACAGGTCCCCGGCGGCCTCGTGGAGGCGGGTGTCGATGCGCTCCAGCGAGGTGTAGAGCGGCAGGATCATGAAGGGGAGGAAGTTGTACGTCAGACCGCAGACCACGGCGAGCGGCGTGGCCAGCACCCGGTCGCCCTGGGTGACCCCGAGCCAGCCGGTGACGTCCAGGAAACCGATCTTGTTGAGGACGGCGACGACGGGTCCGCCGTCGGCCAGGATCGTCTTCCAGGCCAGGGTGCGGATCAGGAAGCTGGTGAAGAACGGGGCGATGACCAGCACCAGCAGCACGTTGCGCCAGCGGCCCGCCCGGAAGGCGATCAGGTAGGCCAGCGGGTAGCCGAGCAGCAGGCACAGCACGGTCGCGGTGCCGGCGTACGCCAGGGAGCGCAGGAACTGCGGCCAGTACTCGGTGAAGGCGTCCCAGTAGGTCCCGAAGTGCCAGGTGACCTCGAAGCCCTTTTCGAGGGAGCCGGTCTGCACCGAGGTGGAGGCCTGGTAGATCATCGGCAGCACGAAGAAGACCAGCAGCCACAGGATGCCGGGCAGCAGCAGCCAGTACGGGACCAGGCGCTTGCGCAGCGACGGCCGGTGGGCCGGGGGTTCGGCGGGGGCGGAGGCCTCGGGCGGGGCGGCGGTGGCGGTCATGCGCCCTCCTCGACCGTCTCGATGCCCGCGTCGCCCATCGTCCCTGCAAGCATGGACTGGGCGGCGTCCAGGCCGAAGGTGTGCTCCGGGTTCCAGTGCAGGACGACCTCGGCGCCGGGGGTCAGGCGGGGGTCGCGCTCGATGTTCTGGACGTACACCTCGAGCTCGGGGCAGACGGGGCTGTCGACGACGAACTGGGTGGAGACTCCGATGAAGGAGGAGTTGGCGATCCTGCCCGTGACCGTGTTGCGGCCGGCCGCGATGGTGTCCCGCTCGGCCGCGGGGACCAGGGAGATCTTCTCGGGGCGCACCCCGACCAGCAGCTTTCCGCCCGCCTTCGGGGTGGTCGAACATCGGGCCGCGGGCAGCCGGAGCCGGGTGTCGGCCGAGCTGACGACCACGTCGCTGCTGCCGGCCTCCAGGACCTCGGCCTCGATGAGGTTCGAGGTGCCGAGGAAGTTGGCGACGAAGGTGGTGCGCGGGTTCTCGTACAGCTCGCCGGGCGCGCCCAGCTGCTCGACGCGGCCGCCGTTCATCACGGCGACCGTGTCGGCCATGGTCATGGCCTCCTCCTGGTCGTGCGTGACGTGCACGAAGGTGATGCCGACCTCGGTCTGGATCCGCTTGAGCTCCAGCTGCATCTGGCGGCGCAGCTTGAGGTCGAGGGCGCCGAGCGGCTCGTCGAGCAGGAGCACCTGGGGGTGGTTGATGAGCGCGCGGGCGACGGCGACGCGCTGCTGCTGGCCGCCGGAGAGCTGGTGCGGCTTGCGCTGGGAGAACTGGCCGAGCTCGACGAGTTCGAGCATCTCCTCGACCTGCTTCTTGACGGACTTGATGCCGCGGCGGCGCAGGCCGAAGGCCACGTTCTCGTAGATGCTCAGGTGCGGGAAGAGGGCGTAGCTCTGGAAGACCGTGTTGACGGGGCGCTTGTACGGAGGCAGCTGGGTGACGTCGCGCTCGCCGAGGTGGACCGTGCCGGTGGAGGGCTCCTCCAGTCCGGCGATCATGCGCAGGGTGGTGGTCTTGCCGCAGCCCGAGGCGCCGAGCAGGGCGAAGAAGGAGCCCTGCGGGATGGTGAGGTCCAACGGGTGCACGGCGGTGAAGGTGCCGTAGTGCTTGCTGATGCCGGCGAGACGTACGTCGCCGCCCGCGGTCTTGTCAGTCATGGGCCTTGAGCCTTCGGTGGTGGTGTGTCGGGGAGGGGTGCGGGGCGCGGGTGCCGCTACGGCGGTCCGTCAGGCTCCGATGAGCTTGGCGAACTTCTCCTCGTACGCGGTCTCTTCCTCGCTGGTGAGCAAGCGGAAGGCGTGGGCCTTGGCGGCCATCTCCTCGTCCGGAATGATCAAGGGGTTGTCCGCGAGCGCAGGATCGATTTTCTCAAGGTCCTTCTTGACCCCTGCGACGGGGCAGACGTAGCTGATGAAGGCCGCCAGCTGGGCCGCGACAGGGGGCTCGTAGTAGTAGTCGATGAGCTTCTCCGCGTTCGCCTTGTGCCGGGCGTGCGCCGGGACGATCAGGTTGTCGCTCGAGGTGATGTAGCCCGGCGCCGGGATCGCGTACTTGATGTCCGGGTTGCCGGCCTGCAGCTGGATGATGTCGCCGGCCCAGGCCAGGCAGGCCGCGATGTCGCCCTTGTCGAGGTCGGAGGTGTAGTCGTTGCCCGTGAAGCGGCGGATCTGCTTGGTGTCCACGCCCTTCTGGAGCCGCCCGATGGCCGCGTCGTAGTCCGCCGTGGTGAAGGTCGCCGGGTCCTTGCCCATGTCGAGCAGGGTCATCCCGACGGTGTCGCGCATCTCGGTGAGGAAGCCGACCCGGCCCTTGAGGGAGGGGTCGTCGAGCAGCTGGGTGACGGAGTCGACCTTCTTGCCGTCCGTGGCCTTGGCGTTGTAGGCGATGACGGTGTCGATGCCGGTCCACGGATAGCTGTAGGCGCGCCCCGGGTCCCAGTCGGGGCTGCGGTACTGCGGGATCAGGTTGGCGTAGGCGTGCGGCAGGTGGGAGGGGTCCAGCTTCTGCGCCCAGCCGAGGCGGATGATGCGGGCGGCGAGCCAGTCGGTGACGACGATCAGGTCGCGGCCGGTGTCCTGGCCGGCCGCGAGCTGCGGGCGGATCTTGCCGAAGAACTCGACGTTGTCGTTGATGTCCTCGGTGTACTTGACCTTGATGCCGGTCCGTTTGGTGAACTCCTCCAGCGTCGGGTGGGTCTTCTCGTCGTCGCTGGTGTCCATGTACTCGGTCCAGTTGGAGAAGTTGATCTCCTTCTCCTGTGCCGAGTGGTCGTCGGAGGCCGCCGCCGTGCCCTCCCGCTTGGCGGGCGGGATGCCGCAGCTGGACAGGGAGGCGAGGCCGCCGAGGGTGAGCGCGCCGACGCCGGAGGCGCGCAGCAGGGAGCGGCGGGTGAGGGCGCCGCGCCCTTCGGTGAGGCTGCGGCGCATCGCGGCGGCCTGCGCCGCCGAGAGGCGATCGGGCTCGAACTGCTCCATGGGCTGTGCCCTTTCGGAAATGGTCGGGCCGCTGGTCAAACGGCCCTGCTGCTATCGGTCCCCGAAGATCGTGCGGTGCCAGTCCTTGGCGGCCACCGCCGTGTTGTCGTACATGACGTGCTTGACCTGCGTGTACTCCTCGAAGGAGTAGGCGCTCATGTCCTTTCCGAAGCCGCTCGCCTTGTAGCCCCCGTGGGGCATCTCGCTGATGATCGGGATGTGGTCGTTCACCCAGACGCAGCCCGCCTTGATCTCGCGGGTGGCGCGGTTCGCCCGGTAGACGTCGCGGCTCCAGGCGGAGGCCGCGAGCCCGTAGGGGGTGTCGTTGGCGAGGGCGATGCCCTCGTCGTCGGTGTCGAAGGGCAGGACGACGAGGACGGGCCCGAAGATCTCGGCCTGCACGACCTCGCTGTCCTGGGCCGCGTCGGCGATGAGGGTGGGCCGGTAGTAGGCGCCCCCGGCGAGCTCGCCGCCCGGGACCTCGCCGCCGGTGACGACGGTGGCGTAGGCGCGGGCGCGCTCGACGAAGCCGGCGACGCGGTCGCGCTGCGCGTGGGAGACCAGCGGGCCGAGGTCGGTCGTCGGCTCGAAGGGGTCGCCCAGGCGGACGCCGGCCATCAGCTCGGCGACGCGGGCGGTGAAGGCCTCGTACAGGGGGCGCTGGACGTAGGCGCGGGTGGCGGCCGTGCAGTCCTGGCCGGTGTTGATCAGGGCGGCGGCGACGGCGCCGTGCGCGGCGGCCTCCGGGTCGGCGTCGTCGAAGACGAGGAAGGGGGCCTTGCCGCCGAGCTCGAGGTGGAGCCGCTTGACGGTGGCGGTGGCGATCTCGGCGACGCGCTTGCCGACGGCCGTGGACCCGGTGAAGGAGGTCATCACCACGTCCGGGTGGCCGACGAGGTGCTCGCCCGCGTCGCGGCCGGCGCCGGTGACGATGTTGATCACGCCGTCGGGGATGCCCGCCTCCCGGGCGGCCTGGGCGAACATCAGGGAGGTCAGCGGGGTGAGCTCGGCGGGCTTGAGGACGATGGTGTTGCCGGCGGCGACGGCCGGGAGGATCTTCCAGGCGGCCATCTGCAGCGGGTAGTTCCACGGGGCGATGGAGCCGATGACGCCGAGGGGCTCGCGGCGCACGTAGGAGGTGTGGTCCGCGGAGTACTCGGCGGCGGCCTGGCCCTGGAGGTGGCGGGCGGCGCCGGCGAAGAAGGCGGTGTTGTCGATGGTCCCCGGCACGTCGAACTCGCTGGTCAGCTTGATCGGCTTGCCGCACTGCAGCGACTCGGCGTACGCGAGGTCCTCGGCCTGCGCGGCCAGTACGGAGGCCAGCCGGTGCAGGGCGTCCGAGCGCTCGCCGGGGGTGGCCGCGGACCAGGCGGGGAAGGCGCGCCGGGCGGCGGCGACGGCGTCGTCCACATCGGCGGTGGAGGCGAGCTCGTAGGTGAGCACCTCCTCTCCGGTGGCGGGGTCGACGACGGTGTGCGACCGTCCGGAGGTACCGGGCCTGAGCCGCCCGTCGATGTACTGCGCGCCGTCGGCGAAGCGTTCCTTGACCTGGAAGCGAATACCCATCACGCTCTCACGCTCTCGTGGCTTCAGCTCGAATTGAGTGCCGATCCTGGCAGAGGTGTTCTTCACCGCCAAGTGATTCCGTTGTTGCCTTTTGATTACGCGACGGAATCGGTCGACCATGTGTCCAGACACACCCCAAATCCCGTACGAAGTGTCAGTGGAGACTGCAAGACTCCCGTGCATGGAGAAGATCGACAAGTTGATCGAGCAGGTCAGCCGCGGTGACCGCGTGAAGTTCCTGCCCTTCTGGGGGCACCGGCCGCGTCCGGACGGGACCCTCGGGCCGAGCTGCATGAGCCAGTGGTGGCCCTCTCCCTTCACGGTAAGTGAGGTGCGCTACGACACCGCCGAGCACTGGATGATGGCGGGGAAGGCCCGGCTGTTCGGGGACCCGGAGGCCGAGCGGAAGATCCTGGCGGCCAGGACCCCGGCCGAGGCCAAGAAGGCCGGTCGGCTGGTGCGCGGGTTCGACGAGGCCGTGTGGGAGCGGGAGCGGTTCGGCCTGGTCGTGGAGGGCAGCGTGCACAAGTTCGGCTCGACGCCCGAGCTGCGCGGGTACCTGCTGGGCACCGGGGAGCGGGTGCTGGTGGAGGCGAGCCCGGTGGACCGCATCTGGGGGGTCGGCCTGGCCCCCGACGACGACCGGGTCCTGGACCCGGGCAGCTGGCGGGGCCTGAACCTGCTGGGGTTCGCCCTGATGGAGGCCCGCGAGCGGCTGCGCGCGGCGTAAATGCGTGGCGGGGGCCGGGCGCCCCCGCCTACCGTGGAACTCGTCCAGGTGCGCAGGCGAGACCTACTTCCACTCTTCATGGGGAGGCCGCGGGTTCGAGTCCCGTCACCGGCTTCGGGCCGGTGTAGCTCAGTCGGTAGAGCACCACGTGGTTTCGCCGCCTCGAACTCTGGACACCCACGTCACGCACCTCCCGGTGCGCGGGCTGCGGCTCCTTCTTTTGCAGAGAAACCCAGGCCGCCGCCACCTTGATCTCGGGAGGCCGCGTGCGGGTTGCCCGGTGCGCAGGCGACGGCTACTTCGGGACCAGGAGGTCGCGGGTTCGAATCCCGCCCGGCCACGGCCGGTGGAGCAGCTCGGAAGCTCGCCTGGCTATATATGCCGTCTCCGACTTCGATCTCGGGCATCCCGCGCGTCACGCCTCCCCCTATTTGTGCGGATTCTTACTGGATTCGGGGGGATTCATCATGGCCCGCTTCAACGTGCGCCGCTCCACGGCCGCGCCGTCCGCGGCCGCCGCGCCCGCCTCGCCCGTGCGCTCCACCGGCCGGCGGGCCCGCAACCACCACGACAGCCCCGGCTTCGCGCGCGACGCCCGCTGCGAGCTGTTCCTGCTGGCCGTGGCCAATTTCGTCGGGCAGCGCACCGCGTACGAGTCCCCCGGCAGCCGGGACGACCGCTTCGCCGCGCTCGTGCGCCGGCTCGCCGTCGAGGACCCCGAGTGGACCGCCGGCCTGCTCGGCTGGCTGCGCGGCGAGGGCAACATGCGCACCGCCTCGCTCGTCGGCGCCGCCGAGTACGTCAAGGCCCGGCTCGACACCGGAGCCACCGCGGGCCCCTCGAACCGGCAGGTCGTCGACTCGGTCCTGCAGCGCGCGGACGAGCCCGGCGAGCTGCTGGCCTACTGGACGGCCGTGCACGGGCGGGCCGTCCCCAAGCCCGTCAAGCGGGGCGTCGCCGACGCCGTGCGCCGGCTCTACTCCGGCACCTCCCTGCTGAAGTACGACACCGCCTCCAAGGGCTTCCGCTTCGGCGACGTCCTCAACCTCGTGCACGCCTCCCCCGACCCGGCCAAGCCCTGGCAGGGCGAGCTGTTCCGCTACGCCCTCGACCGCAGGCACCACCCGGAGACGGCCGAGGTCCCGGCCGGCAACCGCACCCTGGCGGCCCACGAGGAGCTCATGGCGCTGCCGGTCGAGGAGCGCCGGGCGCAGGTCACCGCGCCGGACGGCGCCGAGCGGCTGGCCGCTGCGGGCATGACCTGGGAGGCACTGGCCGGGTGGCTGCAGGGGCCGATGGACGCGGCCGCCTGGGAAGCCGTCATCCCGTCGATGGGCCCGATGGCGCTGCTGCGCAACCTGCGCAACTTCGACCAGGCGGGCGTCTCGGACGCCGTCGCCGCGCAGGTCGCGGCCCGGATCAGCGACCCGCAGGCGGTGGCCCGGTCCCGGCAGTTCCCGTTCCGCTATCTGGCCGCCTACCAGCACGCGCCGTCGCTGCGCTGGGCGTACCCGCTGGAGCGGGCGCTCGGCCACTCGCTGGCCAACGTGCCGGCGCTGCCGGGCCGCACCCTGGTCCTGGTCGACCGCTCCGGGTCGATGTGGTCCCCGCTGTCGGACCGCTCGCAGCTCAACCGGGCGGACGCGGCCGCCGTCTTCGGCACGGCGCTGGCCCTGCGGGCCGAGGAGGCGGACCTGGTGCAGTTCGGCACGGACAGCAAGCAGGTCCCGTACGCGCGGGGCGAGTCCGTCCTGAAGGTGCTGGAGCGGTTCGAGGACCTCGGCGGCACCTACACCGCGGAGGCGGTCCGCAGGCACTACAAGGACCACGACCGGGTCCTGATCGTCACCGACGAGCAGGCCTCGTACGGGTACGGGAACGACCCGACGGCCCTGGTCCCGCAGGAGGTGCCGGTCTACACCTGGAACCTGGCCGGCTACCGGGTGGGCCACGCGCCCTCCGGTTCCGGCAACCGGCACACCTTCGGCGGGCTCGGCGACGCGGCGTTCCGGATGGTGACCCTGATCGAGGACGGCAGCAACGCCGACTGGCCGTGGGCGGCGTAGCCGGAGCCACGGACGCGTGAAAGCGGCGCAGGGCCGGTCCCCCGGGCGGTACGTGCCCGGGACCGGCCCTGCGCCGTCGTCCTTGTCCTTCCTTGTCCTTCTTCGTCCTTCGTCCGCCCTGCGGTCAGACCCGCTCGCGCATGCGTGTGTCCGAGTGCGGGGTGTCGTGGCGGAAGTCGCCGTCCCGGTCGAGGATGCCGATGATCCCGATCACCAGGAGGGCGGCGCCCAGCACGATGCCGATCGCGCCCAGGATGATCCCGGCCAGGGCCATCCCGCCGTTGGTGGCCTCGCCGCGCCGGGCCTTGCCGCGGCCGAGCACTCCGAAGACGACCGCCGCGATGCCGAGCGCGACCGCGAGGAAGCTGGTGAAGCAGCCGACCACGGCGATGATGCCGAGGACGAGCGCGGTGACCCCGAAGCCGTTGCGCGGCTGCGCCCCGTACGGATAGGCGCCGTAGCCCGGGTAGCCCGGATATCCGTACGCGGGCGGGGCGGGCGCCGGAACCGGGGCCGGCCCCGGGTACGCGTAGGCGGGCGGGGCCGGCTGGGCCGGGTACCCGTAGGCGGGCGGCAGCGGCGTGGGCGCGGGCTGCTGCGGCGCGGGCTGCTGCGGTGCGGCCCCCGGCTGGGGCGCGACCCCCGGCTGCGGCCCGGGCGACGGCTGCGGCGCGGCCGCCGGGGGTATGTCGGCCCCCGGCATCCCCGCGATCGTGGGCTGGTCGTGCACGGACGGCGGGCCCGGCACCCCGTGTGCGCCCTGGGGTCCGCCGAACTCGCCCGCCGGCCGCTCCGGCGGCGCCCACGGGTCCCTCGGCTCGGGGCTCTGGTCGGTCATGCGTCGCCCCCCTCTCGTACGGTCATGCTATGTGCTGCCGCGGACAGTCCCCGGCCTGCCTACGATGAAGGCCGTCCCGTCCGCACCCGTGTTCTTCCGAAAGGCACCCCATGACCGACCTGAACCCCTTCATCGCGGGGCTGCCCAAGGCGGAACTCCACGTCCACCACGTCGGCTCTGCCTCCCCCCGCATCGTGGCCGAACTCGCCGCGCGCCACCCCGACTCGAAGGTCCCCACCGACCCCGAGGCGCTCGCCGACTACTTCACCTTCACGGACTTCGCGCACTTCATCGACGTCTACCTGTCCGTGGTGGACCTGGTGCGCACCCCCGACGACGTGCGCACGCTGACCTTCGAAGTCGCCCGCGACATGGCCCGGCAGAACATCCGCTACGCCGAACTGACCATCACCCCGTACTCCTCCACCCGCCGCGGCATCGACGAGAAGGCCTTCATGGAGGCCATCGAGGACGCCCGCAAGGCCGCCGAGTCCGAGCTCGGCGTCATCCTGCGCTGGTGCTTCGACATCCCCGGCGAGGCCGGCCTGGAGTCCGCGGCCGAGACCGCCCGCCTGGCCGTCGACCTGCGTCCGGAGGGGCTGGTCTCCTTCGGGCTCGGCGGTCCCGAGATCGGCGTCCCGCGCCCGCAGTTCAAGCCGTACTTCGACGCCGCCCGGGCCGCGGGCCTGCACAGCGTGCCGCACGCCGGCGAGACCACCGGGCCGGAGACCGTCTGGGACGCCATCCGCCACCTCGGCGCCGAGCGCATCGGGCACGGCACCAGCTCCACGCAGGACCCGGAGCTGCTGGCGTACCTGGCCGAGCACCGCATCGCCCTGGAGGTCTGCCCGACCTCCAACATCGCCACCCGCGCCGTGACCGACCTCGACCGGCACCCCATCAAGGAGATGGTCCAGGCCGGCGTGCTCGTCACCATCAACAGCGACGACCCGCCGATGTTCGGCACCGACCTCAACAACGAGTACGCGGTGGCCGCCCGCCTCCTCGAACTCGACGAGCGCGGGCTCGCGGCGCTGGCGAAGAACGCGGTCGAGGCCTCCTTCCTGGACGAGGCGGGCAAGGCGCGGCTCGCCGAGGAGATCGACACGTACACCGCTGCCTGGCTGGCGCGCTGACACCCGTCGACAATGGGTGCCATGCGCACCCTGACGGCCATCGGCCACCGCGGCGATCCCTACCGCTTCCGTGAGAACACGCTGTCCTCCATCCGCTCCGCCTTCGCACGCGGGGCGGACGCGGTCGAGATCGACGTACGGCTGACCCGGGACGGGGAGCCGGTCCTCCTGCACGACGAGACGCTCGACCGGCTGTGGGGCCATGACGTGCGGCTGGACGCCGTCACGGCCCCGCAGCTCAGGGAGTTGACCGACGGTGGGATCCCGACGCTGCGCGAGGCGCTGGCGGCGGCCGGCACGGGCCGGCTGATGATCGACCTGCCGGGGGCGACGTACGAGGCCGTACGGAAGGTGGTCGGACAGGTCCGCGAGTGCGGGGCCCGGGAGCGCACCTCCTACTGCGCGGGCCCGAACACCATGCTGGAGGTGCGGGCCGCCGACCCGGACGCGGAGATCGCGCTCACCTGGACGACGCTGTCGCCGCCGCGCCGGGTGCTGATCGACGCGGTGTCGCCCACCTGGCTCAACTACCGCTTCGGACTGGTCGGCCCGGAGCTGGTGGACGCCCTCCACCGCGACGGGCTGCTGGTGTCGGCCTGGACCACCGACACCAAGTGGTCGATGCGCAGGGTGATCCGGGCCGGGGTGGACGCCGTCACCACCAACCGGCTGGACGCGCTGGCCGCCGTGCGGGCCGGGCTCGGCCGGTGATACGCACCCTGGGCGAGCGGATCCGGCGCGCCGATCCGCGCCGGCAGGACCTGGGGCTGACGCTACTGGTCCAACTGGCCGTCTCCATCCCCTTCGTGGTGCCCCGGGCGGCCGATCTGCCGCCGGCCGACTGGCTCTCGTACGGGATGACCACGCTCGGGGTGGTGCCGCTGGTGTGGCGGCGCCGGGCGCCGGTGGCGGTGCTGGTCGCCGTCCTGGCCTTGGGGGGCGTGTACCACGTAACCCTGGACGGTCCCGGCCAGCCGCTGCCGTACGCGGGCCTCATCTCCTTCTACACGGTGGCGGTGCAGTGCACGGCGCGGGTCCGGCTCGCGGTGGGGCTGCTGACGGCCGTGGCGGTCGCGCTGTCGGTGGGCTGGAACACGGGAACGGCGCGGGAGCTGCTGTTCACCCTCTTCGTCTCGGCGGCGGCCTACGCGCTGGGGCGCCTGCAGTACACCCGGCAGGCCTACACGCAGGCCGTGGAGGCGCGGGCCGCCGAGCTGGAGCGGGCCAACCGGATCGAGGCGGAGCAGGCCGCGGCGCGCGAACGGGCCCGGATAGCCCGGGAGATGCACGACATCCTCTCGCACGCCGTCAGCATCATGATCGTGCAGGCGGAGGCCGGCCCGCCGGCGGTGCGCCGGGCCCCGGAGCGGGCGGAGGCGGCCTTCGAGGCCATCGCCGAGACGGGGCGGGACGCGATGGCGCAGCTGCGGACGATGCTCGGGGTGCTGCGCACGCAGGAGGCCCCCGCGCCGCGCGCGCCGCAGCCCGGGATCGACGGACTGCCGGCGCTGCTGGAGCGGGTCCGCGGCAGCGGGCTGGAGGTGTCCTACGCGCGGACGGGTGCGGTGCGCGCGCTGCCGGGGGCGCTGGAGGCGACGGTGCACCGGGTCGTGCAGGAGGCCCTGACGAACGTGGTCAAGCACGCGGGGGCGCGGTCGGTGTCGGTACGGCTGGAGTACGGGGAGCGGAGCCTCGCGGTGACGGTGGACGACGACGGGCCGGGGTCGGGTGCGGGCGGGACGCCAGGGGGGACGCAGGGCGGGGCGGCGGGCGGGGCGGTGGGCGGGCACGGGCTCATCGGGATCCGGGAGCGCGCGGCCGCGCACGGCGGGACGGCGGTCTGCGGCCCGCGGGCGGACGGGCGCGGGTTCCGCGTGGCGGTGACGCTTGTAACCTCCCCGCTGGAGGTGGGGAGATGACGATCCGTGTGGTGGTGGCCGACGACCAGGAGCTGGTGCGCAGCGGTTTCGCCCTGATCCTGGACCTGCAGGACGACATCGAGGTGGTCGCCGAGGTCGGGGACGGTGCCGCGGCGGTGGCCGCGGTGCGCGAACTGCGCCCGGACGTCGCGCTGCTGGACATCCGGATGCCGGTGCTCGACGGGATCGAGGCGTGCCGGGCGATCGCGGCGCAGAGCGCGTGCCGGACGGTGATGCTGACGACCTTCGACTCGGACGAGTACGTGTACGAGGCGCTGCACGCAGGGGCGAGCGGGTTCCTGTTGAAGGACGTGCGGCGGGACGATCTGGTGCACGCGGTACGGGTGGTGGCGGCGGGCGAGTCGCTGCTGGCGCCGTCGGTGGCGCGGCGGCTGATCGAGGAGTACACGGCGGTCACGGCGCGGTCTGCGGCCGGGGCGGGAGCAGCCGGGGCGGGAGCGGCCGGGGCCGGGGCGGTGTCCGGGGAGCGGCTGGAGGTGCTGACCGCGCGGGAGCGGGAGACCCTGCTGCACCTGGGGCGGGGGCTGTCGAACGCGGAGATCGCGCTGGCGATGGTGGTCAGCGAGCACACCGTGAAGACGCACGTCGGCAACGTGTTGGCGAAACTGGGGCTGCGCGACCGGATCCAGGCGGTGATCTGCGCGTACGAGACGGGTCTGATCGCCGCGGGGGCGGGGGGTGGCTCTGCGGTCCCTCCCTCGCGAGAGTGAGGAAGGGCGGGGGGACTCCCTCGCGCCGGTGAGTTGTCGTACTGCAGAAGACCCCTCTGCGTGGTGATCCGCGAAGGGCCTGGTGAGCCGCAGCATGGAGTGGTCGGGGCCGCAGGGGGCGGCCCGGATGACCCACAGGGGGAACACGATGAAGGCCATGAAGGCATCGACGCGCACGACGCTGATCGCGACGGCGCTCGTGCTCGGGATCGCGGCCGGTCCGACCGTGGCGCACGCCGCCGCCGCGGCGCCCGCCCGGGCTGCGGCCGGGGCTTCGGCGGCGGCGTCGGATGCGGGCGGGGGCGCGGGGCCGGTGGTCTCCACCCCGCCGAATGCGGCGGCACTGCAGCGGGCCATCGAGGGGCTGGGGCCCGAGCACAAGGACGCCACGGCCGCGCTGGTCCGGGTGGGCGGTACGAGCGGCAGCTGGCGGGGCAGCTCCGGCGTCGCGGACATCCGCAGCGGCCGGCCCGCCCTGGAGCAGGGCCGGTTCCGGGCCGGCTCGGTGACGAAGACCTTCACCTCGGCCGTGGTGCTCCAGCTGGCCGCCGAGGGCAGGATCGATCTGGACCGGCCGGTGCAGCAGTACCTGCCGGGCCTGTTCCCGGACTCCTTCGAGCCGATCGCGGTGCGGCAGCTGCTGAACTACACGAGCGGGATCCAGGCCCCCGACGGGCCGGGCGACGACTTCGAGGCGGAGTGGGAACACCGCTTCGACGTGACCGACCCGCGGGCGCAGATCGCGGGCGCGCTGGCCAAGGGTCCGGAGTTCCGGCCCGGCGCGGCTCAGCACTACCTGAACATCGACTACACGGTCCTGGGCGTGCTCGTGGAGAAGGTGACGGGGACGGCGTACGAGGAGGCGGTGGCACAGCGGATCCTGCGGCCGCTGGGGCTGCGCCAGACCTCCTTCCCGGGGCTGACGCAGACCCGGATCCAGGGTCCGTACAACCACGGCTACCAGGCGGTGCCGCGGCCGGACGGCTCGCGGGAGCTGCGCGACGTGTCCGAGTGGAACAGCTCGGGCCGCTGGGCGGCCGGGGACATCATCTCGACCACGGCCGACCTGGAGCGGTTCACGGTGGCCCTCTTCAGCGGGAGGGTCGTGCCGAAGGCGCAGCTGGAGGAGATGTTCACGGTCCCGCAGGTGAAGGACTTCGCCACCGGCGAGGACGCCGCGCTGACCGCGGGGATGTCCCGGATCGTGCTCCCGGACGGGACGGTGGCCTGGGGGAAGACCGGTGGCCGGCACGGGTACACGACCGCGATAGGCGCGACGCGTGACCTGTCGCGCACCCTCGTCTACTCGGTCAACGCCACGGACGCCAAGGGCAAGGACATGAACAAGGTGGCGTACGGGATCGTGGCAGCGGCCTTCGCGAAGTAGGCGGCCGGACCGGTCACCGTCCGGCCGACCCCGTCAGAGTCCGACGATGGCGTTCCAGCGGGCGGCGAGGGAGCGCCGTTCGGCCGAGGAGATGTCGCGGGCCACGGCCAGGCGCGCCCGCATCTGCTCGTCGGGGAAGATCAGCGGGTTCTCGGCCAGCGCGGCGGTCTCCTTGTCCTCCGAGCGGGCGAGCACCTCGCGTGCGGCCGGCACGGGGCAGACGTAGTTGACGGCGGCGGCGAGCTCGGCGGCCACTTCCGGCGCGTAGTAGTGGTCGATCAGCGCTTCCGCATTGGCCTTGTGACGGGCCAGGTTGGGCACGAGCATGCTCTCCGCCCACAGCTCGGCGCCCTCCTCGGGGACGACGAACTCGATGTCGGGGTTGTCGGCCTTGAGCTGGATGGCGTCGCCGGAGTAGGCCTGGCAGGCCAGGACGTCGCCCTTGCTGAGGTCGGAGGTGTAGTCGTTGCCGGTGAAGCGGCGTATGTGCCTCTTCTTCACCATGCTCTCGACCTGGTCGCACATGCGGTGGAAGTCGGACTCGGTCCACCGGGTCACGTCGACGCCGTTGCCCTGCATCAGCAGGGCGAAGGACTCGTCGAGGCCGGAGAAGAGGGTGACCTTGCCCGCCAGATCCGGGTGCCACAGGTCCCGTACGGACTTGATCTCCCGGCCCAGCGCCTTGCGGTTGTAGGCGATGCCGGTGATGCCCGACTGCCACGGGACGGTGTGCAGCCGGCCCCGGTCGAAGGCGGGGGCCCGCAGCTGCGGGTCGAGGTGCGCGGCCACGTTGGGCTGCCGGGCGCGGTCCAGCGTCTGGGCCCAGCCCAGGTGGACGAAGCGGGCGGCCATCCAGTCGCTGACCACCACGATGTCGTGGCCGGTGTCCTGGTGGTTCATCAGGGCCGGGCTGACCTTGCCGAAGAACTCGTCGTTGTCGTTGATCTCCTCGCTGTAGCGGACCTCGACGCCGGTCCGCTCGGTGAAGGCCTCCAGGGTGGGGCGGCGCTCCTCGTCCTTGTCGTCGATGTCGATGTAGAGCGGCCAGTTGGAGAAGTTCAGGGTCCGCTCGCGGTCGGAGCGGTCCGGGCCTCCCCGCCGGTTCTCGGCGACGTAGGCGGCGGGCACGCCGCAGCCGGTGAGGGCCGCGAGCAGGCCGGCGGCACCGATGCCGCGCAGGGTCGTGCGGCGGGAGAAGGCGGGTTCAGGCATGGGGAAAGCCTCGGGGAACGCGAAGAGGGCGGGCAATAGACACATTGTCTACTGCCCGCCCCCTCAGGGTCGTGCGGTGATCGATGCGACCGCCGTGACGGCAGGTCAGCCGTCGAGCGAGGTCATCACGTGCTTGATGCGGGTGTAGTCCTCGAAGCCGTAGGCGGAGAGGTCCTTGCCGTAGCCGGACTTCTTGAAGCCGCCGTGGGGCATCTCGGCGACGAGCGGGATGTGGGTGTTGATCCACACGCAGCCGAAGTCGAGGTGCTTGGACATGCGCATCGCGCGGGCGTGGTCCTTGGTCCACACGGAGGAGGCGAGGGCGTACTCGACGCCGTTCGCGTACTCCAGGGCCTGGGCCTCGTCGGCGAAGGACTGGACGGTGATGACCGGGCCGAAGACCTCGTTCTGGACGATCTCGTCGTCCTGCTTGAGGCCGGAGACGACGGTCGGGGCGTAGAAGTAGCCCTTGTCGCCGACGCGGTGGCCGCCCGCCTCGACCTTGGCGTGCGCGGGGAGGCGCTCGATGAAGCCGGCGACCTGCTGGAGCTGGTTGGGGTTGTTCAGCGGGCCGTAGAGCACGTCCTCGTCGTCCGGCTGGCCCGTCTTGGTGTCGGCCGCGGCCTTGGCGAGCGCGGCGACGAACTCGTCGTGGATGGACTCGTGCACGAGCACGCGGGTCGCGGCGGTGCAGTCCTGGCCGGCGTTGAAGTAGCCGGCGACGGCGATGTCCTCGACCGCCTTGGCGATGTCGGCGTCCTCGAAGACGACGACCGGGGCCTTGCCGCCGAGCTCCAGGTGGACGCGCTTGACGTCCTTCGAGGCGCTCTCGGCGACCTGCATGCCCGCGCGCACCGAGCCGGTGATGGAGGCCATCGCCGGGGTGGAGTGCTCGACCATGGCCTTGCCGGTCTCGCGGTCGCCGCAGACGACGTTGAAGACGCCCTTGGGCAGGACGGAGTCGATGATCTCGGCCATCAGGACGGTGGAGGCCGGGGTGGTGTCCGAGGGCTTGAGCACCACGGTGTTGCCCGCGGCGATGGCCGGGGCGAACTTCCACACGGCCATCATCATCGGGTAGTTCCACGGCGCGACCTGGGCACAGACGCCCACGGGCTCGCGGCGGATGATCGAGGTCATCCCGTCCATGTACTCGCCGGCCGAGCGGCCCTCGAGCAGGCGGGCCGCGCCCGCGAAGAAGCGGATCTGGTCCACCATCGGCGGCAGCTCCTCGCTGGCCGTCAGGCCCAGCGGCTTGCCGGTGTTCTCCGACTCGGCGGCCACGAGCTCGTCCGCGCGCGCCTCGAAGGCGTCGGCGATCTTGAGCAGGGCCTTCTGGCGCTCGGAGGGGGTGGTGTCGCGCCAGCCCGGGAAGGCGGCAGCGGCCGCGGCCATGGCGGCGTCGACATCGGCCTGGCCGGAGAGCGGGGCCGTGGCGTACACCTCGCCGGTGGCGGGGTTGACCACCTCGGTGGTCCGCCCGTCGGCGGCGTCCTTGAACTCTCCGCCGATGTAATTGCGCAGACGACGCAGTTCGGTGGTCACTACACCCACACTCCTGATCACATGTCCAATGATTGAGACGAGCCCCAAGCCTAGCCCCTCGGCGGACGCTTTCGACAGGGCCACATGCCGCCAACTACGAAATCAGCAAGATCAGCGACTCCAAACAACGGATTTCATCGATTCCGTCTTGCGGAACAGACGACTCCTCGTGCACAGTGATGTCGTGGTCAGTCGAAGCGCAGATTCCCGGAACAGACAACCGTCCCCTTCGGTCGATGCTGTGTCCCTGGCGATCATCGAGCAACTGCAGGAGGACGGCCGCCGTCCTTACGCCGCCATCGGCAAGGCCGTCGGCCTGTCGGAGGCGGCCGTGCGCCAGCGCGTGCAGAAGCTGCTCGACCAGGGCGTCATGCAGATCGTCGCCGTCACCGACCCCCTCACCGTCGGTCTTCGGCGCCAGGCCATGGTCGGCATCAACGTCGAGGGCGACGTCGATCCGGTCGCCGAAGCACTGACCCAGATGGCCGAGTGCGAGTACGTGGTGATGACCGCGGGCTCGTTCGACCTGATCGTCGAGATCGTCTGCGAGGACGACGACCACTTGCTGGAGACGATCAACAAGAGGATCCGCGCGCTCCCCGGCGTGCGATCAACCGAAAGCTTCGTTTACCTGAAGCTGAAGAAGCAGACCTACATGTGGGGAACTCGATAGCCCGTGAGCCAAGACCTCTCCAAAACCGCGTATGACCACCTGTGGATGCACTTCACCCGCATGTCGTCGTACGAGAACTCCCCCGTGCCGACCATCGTCCGCGGTGAGGGCACGTACATCTTCGACGACAAGGGCAAGCGCTACCTCGACGGTCTCGCCGGACTGTTCGTGGTCAACGCCGGTCACGGCCGCAAGGAGCTCGCCGAGGTCGCCTACAAGCAGGCCCAGGAGCTCGCGTTCTTCCCCGTGTGGTCGTACGCGCACCCCAAGGCCGTGGAACTCGCCGAGCGCCTCGCCGACTACGCGCCCGGCGACCTGAACAAGGTCTTCTTCACCACGGGCGGCGGCGAGGCCGTCGAGACCGCCTGGAAGCTCGCCAAGCAGTACTTCAAGCTGCAGGGCAAGCCCACCAAGTACAAGGTCATCTCCCGCGCGGTCGCCTACCACGGCACCCCGCAGGGCGCGCTGTCCATCACCGGCCTGCCGGCTCTGAAGGCCCCCTTCGAGCCGCTGGTCCCGGGCGCGCACAAGGTGCCCAACACCAACATCTACCGCGCCCCGATCCACGGCGACGACCCCGAGGCCTTCGGCCGCTGGTGCGCCGACCAGATCGAGCAGCAGATCCTCTTCGAGGGCGCCGACACCGTCGCCGCCGTCTTCCTGGAGCCGGTGCAGAACGCCGGCGGCTGCTTCCCGCCGCCGCCCGGGTACTTCCAGCGGGTCCGCGAGATCTGCGACGAGTACGACGTGCTGCTCGTCTCCGACGAGACCATCTGCGCCTTCGGCCGCCTCGGCACGATGTTCGCCTGTGACAAGTTCGGCTACGTCCCGGACATGATCACCTGTGCGAAGGGCATGACCTCGGGCTACTCCCCGATCGGTGCCTGCATCGTGTCGGACCGCGTCGCCGAGCCCTTCTACAAGGGCGCCAACACCTTCCTGCACGGCTACACCTTCGGCGGCCACCCCGTGTCCTCCGCGGTGGCCATCGCCAACCTCGACATCTTCGACAAGGAAGGCCTCAACCAGCACGTGCTGGACAACGAGTCCGCCTTCCTGAAGACGCTGCAGAAGCTGCACGACCTGCCGATCGTGGGCGACGTCCGCGGCAACGGCTACTTCTACGGCATCGAGCTCGTCAAGGACAAGGTCACCAAGGAGTCCTTCACGGACGAGGAGACCGAGCGCGTGCTCTACGGCTTCCTGTCCAAGGCGCTCTTCGACAACGGCCTGTACTGCCGGGCCGACGACCGCGGCGACCCGGTCATCCAGCTGGCCCCGCCGCTCACCGCCGACCAGGGCACCTTCGACGAGATCGAAGGCATCCTGCGCTCGGTGCTCACCGAGGCGTGGACCAAGCTGTAAGGACGAAGCCGCAGGGCCGGCCCGCAGGGGCCAGGCTGTAAACAGGCCCGATGACACGGCCCGGACCCCCCGTTCGAGTGAGAACGGGCAGGTCCGGGCCGTGTGCTGTCACCGTCCGGGACGTTCATCTCTTTACATCTCAGTGCGGGCGCCAGTGACCGAACCGGCTCCGCTTCGTTCCCCCGGACGGAGGTGTACGCCATGGTGGCTCCACCGGACAACGCCCCACCGGACAATGACGTCCTCTGGGCACGGTCCGTTCACTACTCCCACCGGGGGTCCCCCCGGACGAAGTCCCAGGGAGGTTCGCCCGCCCTCATCGGGGTCTCGATCAACGTCCGCCAGGGCGAGATCCTCGCCGTGACCGGCCCGCGCGGCAGCGGCAAGACCACCCTGCTGCAGTGCCTGTCAGGCCGGCTCGTTCCCGATCAGGGCGAGATCTGGTTCAACAGCGCTCCCGTCCACACCATGGGCGCCCCCGCCCGCGAGCGGCTGCGCCGCGACCGGTTCGGCTGGATCGGCCCCGAGCCGGCGCTGCTGCCCGAGCTCACCGCGTGGGAGAACGCGGCCCTGCCCCTGCTCGTCTCGGGCGCCTCCCACCGCACCGCCAAACACGCCGCCTGCGCCTGGCTGGACCGCCTCGACATCGGCGGCCTCGCCCGCAAGCGCCCCCGCGCGCTCACCCGGGCCGACGCCCAGCGCATCGCCCTCGCCCGCGCCCTGGTCAACGAGCCCGCGGTGGTCTTCGCCGACGAACCCACCGCCCCGCTGCACCGCGCCGAGCGCTCCCTGCTCCTGCGCACCCTCACCACCGCGGCCCGCTCCCACGGGATCACCGTGGTGCTGGCCACCCACGAGGAGGAGACCGCGGCCGTCGCCGAGCGCTGCTTCGGCCTCCTCGACGGCCGTCCCGCCGGGGCGGCCGCCACCGTCTCCGGCGGTCCCGGCGACACCCCGGAGGACCAGGCCGCGTGCTCGCTCTCCGCCTAGCCCGCGGCTCCCGCCCGCTGCTCCAGCTGCGCCGGCTGCTGGTCGCCGCCGTCTGCGCCGGCGCCGCCTTCCTGCTGCTCTTCGTCCTGGCCGGCGCCACCGCCCGGCCTGCCGGATCGTTCCAGCGGCTGCTGTGGGCCCTGGTCCCGCTCGCCGCCGCGGTCCAGTTCGCCGCCGCCGTCGCCCGGACCGACCCCGCGGGCCGGACCCGCGCCGGGACGGACGCCGTCGGGCTGGGACCCGTACCGCTCGCCCTCGCCGCCGCGGTCTCCACCGCCGTCTGCGGCGCCCTGGGCAGCGCCCTGGCCCTGGCCGCCTTCCTCCACCTGCGCGGCGACCTCACCGGGCTGCCCTTCGACGGCGCCGGGGCCGGGCTGCTCCACGCCGACCGGCCGCTGCCCCTCGCCGCCGCCCTCACCCTGATGGCCCTGGTCCCGCTGGGCGCCGCGGCCGCCACGGCCCTCGCCCTGCGCCCGCACACCCCGCCCGCCCCGCAGACCGGGCTGCCCTGGGGCATCGCCCTGACCGCCTGCGGGCTCGCCGTGCAGGCATGGGCCGGCCGCGGCGGCGCCGGGAACCCGGCCGGCTGGGCCCTGACCGCCGCCGGGCTCGCCCTCGCCGGGCCGGGCCTCGCCCACGCCTGCGGGGCCCTGGTCCAGGCCGTCCGGCCCGGCGCCCTGCGGCTGCTGGCCGGGCGGCCCCTGCAGGAGGAGGCGCCCCGGCTGGGCCGGCCCCTCGGAGTGCTGTGCGCGGTGGGCGCGGCTGCCCTGACCGCCTCGGCCCTGCCCGGCGGGGGCGCCCTCGGCGCCGGCGGCCCGCTGGGCCCGCTGACCGGTGCGGCCGCCGCCCTGGTCGGCGCCTGCGCCGCCGCCACGCTGCTCGCCTCCGCCGTGGAGGTCCGCCAGGCCCGCGCCGCCACCCGCGCGGTCCTGGCCGACCTCGGCGCCCCCGGCAGCGTCCTGCGCACGGCCGCCGGCCTGCGGGCCGCCGCGCTGCTCGCCGTGTGCGTACCGGTCAGCTGGGGTGTGGCGCAGCTGACGTCGCTGGTGCTGACCCGCTGACGCGCGCAGCGCTTAGGGTGGGCCGAATGGTCAACGCAGACATCGAGATCGAGACGCTCGCCGAGTTCGACCGGGTCGTCTCCCGCGGCTCCCTCAGCGGCTACCGCATCCAGTCGGTCAACCTGCTGGACCGCACGTTCGCCCTGCTGTCCGCCGACACCTCCCACGCCGTGTTCCTCGGCTGCCCGATGGAGCCCGACGCGTCCGTCAAGGTCCGCGCGGACGGAGCCCTGGTCTTCCCGCCGGTGCCGGACCTGCCGTTCAACCCCTACCGTGGCCTGCTGTACACGGCCGACGAGCTCTTCGAGGGGCTGTCCGCCGGGTACGAGGCCACCCGGGACGCCGAGTCCTACGCCTGGTACCAGCAGACCAAGGCCGACGGCGACGTGCTGTCCTCGATGCTGCGCTCCCTCCACGACGACGCCGTCTCCGACGCCCTCGACGAACACCTCGCCGGCGCCCGGGTGGTCGGCGTCATGGGCGGCCACGCGCTGGCCCGCGGCGCCGACGGCTACCGGGGCGCCGCCGAGCTGGCCCGGACCCTGGCCCGCTCCGGGCTGACCGTGGCCACCGGAGGCGGTCCCGGTGCCATGGAGGCCGCCAATCTCGGCGCCCACCTGGCCCCCGCCCCCGACGACGCCCTGCCGGAGGCGCTGGAGATGCTGGCGAAGGCCCCGTCCTTCACGCCCTCGGTCTCCGACTGGGCCCGGGCGGCGTTCGCCGTACGGGACCGCTGGCCCGACGGCGGGGACTCGGTGGGCATCCCGACCTGGTTCTACGGGCACGAGCCGCCGAACGCCTTCGCCGGCCACATCGCCAAGTACTTCGCGAACGCCACCCGCGAGGACGGGCTGCTGTCCCGATCCAACGCGGGCGTGGTGTTCCTGCCGGGCGCGGCGGGCACCGTACAGGAGGTCTTCGACAACGCGACCCCCAACTACTACGCGTCGCGCGGTGAGCCGACGCCGATGGTGCTGGTCGGACGCAGGCACTGGACCGAGCACCTGCCCGTGTGGCCGCTGCTCCGGGCCCTGGCCCGCGGCCGGTCCATGGAGTCGCGCATCGCACTGGTGGAGTCGGTGGAGGAGGTCCCGGCGGCGCTCGCCGCAATGGGCTGACGGCGCGAGGCAACTTCGGGGGCCGTTCTCACGTCTGGCAGAGGTACCGCAAAACCTGCCAGACGTGAACGGAGCGCTCGGTGCTCATAGGCCTGCTGACCGCGATAGCGGCGTCCATCTGCTACGGCACGGGATCCGTCCTGCAAGCCGTCGGCTCGCGCCGCGCGGCCCGTACGACCCCCGCCGAGGCCGGGGTGACCGCGCACGGCGGCCCGAACCTGTCTTCCACCGCCAAGGCGGCGATGACGTGGGAGTTCATCCTCGGCACCGTTCTGGACTTCGCGGGCTTCGGCCTGGGCGCGCTCGCCGCCCGGCTGCTGCCGCTCTTCCTCTCCCAGACGGTCATCAGCGCCAACCTGGTGATCACGGCGGTGCTCAGCGTGCGGATGCTCGGCATCCGGCTCACCCGCAAGGAGTGGATCTCCATCGGCGTGGTGTGCGCGGCGCTGGTGCTGCTGGCGACGGCCGCCGGCCACGAGGGCGGCCACCACGCCCCGATGTCCACGCACTGGTGGCTGTTCGGCGTGACCCTGCTGATCATCGTCGGCGGCACGGTCGCGGTACGGCTGCTGGGCGGGCGGGCGGCGATCCTCGCGGGTCTGCTGTCGGGCCTGGCCTTCGGCGCGCTCGGCGTCGGCGTGCGGATCCTGAACGGCATCGACCCGTTCGACATCGCCTCCCTGCTCGGCGACCCCGCCCTGTACGCCATCGTGCTGGCCGGTGTCGGCGGCATGTACCTGCACACCGTCGCCCTCCAGATCGGCTCCGTCAACGGCGCCACGGCCGCGCTGGTGGTCGGCGAGACCGTTCTGCCCGGCGCGATCGGCGTGCTCTGGCTGGGCGATGCGTCGCGGCCGGGGCTGGCCTGGCTGGCCGTGCTGGGGTTCGTCCTCGCGGTGGCCGGCGCGGTGGCCGTCGCCTGGTACGGCAACCACGACGGGGCGCAGGCCCCCGCCGAGCCGGCGGAGCCGGAGCCGGCCGGCGTCCGGTAGGCGCTCCCGACCGACGGACGGGGGGTGGCGGACGGCGGGCTTCCGGGCGGCGCCCTACCGTGAGGGGATGGAGCAGCGTCCCGACCGGGTGGCGCCGACGGCGTTCACCGCCGGCGCCGTGCTCGCGGGCGGCAACGCGGTCGGGGTCCGGATCTGCCTGCGCGAACTCGACCCGTTGTGGGGCGCCGCCCTCCGGTTCGGGGTGGCGGCGCTGCTGCTCGCCGGTGTCATGGCGGCCCTGCGCCTGCCCCTGCCGCGCGGCCGGGCCCTCGCCGGCGCGGTGGCGTACGGGCTGCTCAACTTCGGCGTCACCTTCGCCCTGACGTACTACGCGCTCGTGGAGATCCACGCCGGGCTGGGGCAGACGCTGCTCGCGCTGGTCCCGCTGGTCACCCTGCTGCTCGCCGTGGTCCAGCGCCAGGAGCGCTTCCGGGCGTCGGCGGCCGCGGGCACCCTGTGCGCCCTGGCCGGGGTCGCGGTGATCTCCCGGGCGCCGCTGCAGGCGTCGGTGCCGCTGCCGTCCTTCGCGGCGCTGCTCGCGAGCGTGCTGTCGTTCGCCGAGGCGGCCGTGCTCGTGCAGCGGATCCCGAAGGTGCACCCGGTGACGATGAACGCGGTCGGGATGGGCGCGGGGGCCGCGGCCCTGTTCGCCGCGTCGGCCGCGGCGGGGGACCGCTGGGTGCTGCCCGGGCGCGCCGCGACGTGGTGGGCGCTGCTGTACCTGGTCGTCGCGGGTTCGGTGCTCGTCTTCGTCTTCTACCTGCTGGTGATCCAGCGCTGGGGCGCGGCCCGGGCCGCGTACGCGTTCGTGGCGGTCCCGGTGGTCGCGATCCTCGCCTCGGCCTGGCTCGACGCCGAGCCGCTGACCGCCTCGCTGCTGCTGGGCACCCCGCTCGTCCTGGCGGGGGTGTACCTCGGGGCGCTGCGCGGGAGCGGCCGTGCCCGGAGCCGGGCCCGGCCTGCTAGGCCGACGGAAGGACGACCACCTGGGACGGGGCGAAGGTGACGGCGACCCGGTCCCCGGGGGACGGGGCTGCGGCCAGGTCGCACTCGGCCTCCAGCGGCGGACCCTGCGCCGGGCGGAGCAGCACGGCGACGTGCGTGCCGCGGAAGGTCCGCGAGAGCACCTCGCACGGCAGGCCGTCCGTGCCGAGCAGGACCCCGGCCGGACGGATCAGGACCTGCTGATCGCCCTCCGGGGAGCCGTCGGGTACGGGCACCTTGCCCCAGGCGGTCGCCGCGGCGCCGCCCGAGACGGTGGCCGGGGCCACGTTCCGGAAGCCGAGGAAGCGCGCCACGAACACCGAGGCGGGCCGCTGCCAGACCTCCAGCGGCGTACCGGCTTGCGCGATGCGGCCCTCGCGCATCACCACCACCCGGTCGGCCAGGGCGAAGGCCTCGCCCTGGTCGTGGGTGACCGCCAGCACTGTGGTGCCCAGCCGGGAGAACAGCTCGCGCAGCTCCACCACGAGGCGTTCGCGCAGCCCACGGTCCAGCTGCCCCAGCGGCTCGTCCAGCATCAGCAGCCGCGGCGAGGGCGCCAGCGCCCGGGCGAGGGCGACCCGCTGCTGCTCGCCGCCCGAGAGGGAGGACACCGAGCGGCGCTGGGCGCCGGGCAGCCCGACCAGCTCCAGCAGCTCCGCGACCCGAGCGGTGTGCGCGGCGCGCGCCCGCGCCCCGCGCCCGGCGCCGTCGGCGGAGCCGCGCATGCGCAGGCCGAAGGCCACGTTCCCGGCGACGTCACGGTGCGGGAAGAGCTGGTGGTCCTGGAACATCAGGCCGACCCCGCGCCGGTGCACCGGCACCCGTGCCTGGTCCGCCCCGCCCAGCAGGACCCGGCCGGCCGACACCGGCTGGAGCCCGGCGACGACCCGCAGCAGTGTGGACTTGCCGCTGCCGCTCGGCCCGAGCACGCACACGATCTCGTGCTCGGCGACCTCGAGGTCCACGGAGTCGACGACGGTGCGCTCTCCGAATCGGACCGACACGCCGGCCAGTTCGAGCAACGTCATCAGAACTCTCCCGAGGTCTTGTCGGGGCGCAGCCGCTCCAGCACCAGCAAGGACACCGCACACACCAGCATCAGAATCGTGCTCAGGGCCATCGCCTGTCCGTAGTTCAGCTCACCGGCCCGCCCGAGCAGCCGGGCCACGGCCACCGGCAGCGTCGGCCGGTCCGGCCGTGCGATGAAGACGGTCGCACCGAACTCCCCCAGCGAGACCGCGAAGGCGAACCCGGCCGCGATCAGCAGGGCCCGCCGCACCAGCGGCAGGTCCACCTCCCGCCAGGCTCTCAGCGGGGACGCGCCGAGCACGGCGGCGGCCTCCCGCAGCCGCACGTCCACGGCCCGCAGCACCGGCAGCATGGTCCGCACCACGAACGGCACGCCGACCAGCGCCTGCGCCAGCGGCACCAGGATCCACGAGGTCCGCAGGTCCAGCGGCGGCTCGTCCAGGGTGATCAGGAACCCGAAGCCGACCGTCACCGCGGAGACCCCGAGCGGGAGCATCAGCAGCGCGTCGAAGCCGCGGACGAACCGGCCCCCGCGCCGGGTGAGCGCGGCCGCGGCCAGTCCGCCGATCAGCACGGCGATGGCGGTGGCGGCCAGCGCGTACTGCAGGGAGTTCCAGATCGCCTCCAGCGGCGGGACCAGGAACGTTCCGCCACCGGCGCCCGCGCTCTGCAGCGCCCGGTAGAAGCCGAACCCGTACCCGCCGGGGGCGTCGAGGGACCGCTCCACCAGGACGCCGAGCGGCAGCACGACCAGCAGCGCCACGCTCAGCAGCACCCCGCCCAGCAGCGCCCACTGTCCGGCGCCGCGCGGCCGGTGCACGGTCCGGGCGGGATCCACGAGCCGCAGCGCGGTCTCGCGCCGGCGCACCGTCCAGGCGTGCACGCCGAGGATCATCAGGACGGCGGCGAACTGCACCATCGTCAGGACGGCGGCCGTGGGCAGGTCCAGCAGCTGTGCGGTCTGCCGGTAGACCTCGACCTCCAGGGTGGCGTACGAGGGCCCGCCGAGGATCTGCACGACGCCGAAGGAGGTGAAGGTGAACAGGAACACCATCAGCGCGGCGGCTGCCACCGCCGGGGCCAGCGCCGGCAGCGTCACGCGCCGCCACGCGGCGAAGCGCCCGGCGCCCAGCACCCGGGCGGCCTCCTCCTGCCGCGGGTCGAGCTGGGCCCACAGCCCGCCGACCGTGCGGACGACGACCGCGTAGTTGAAGAAGACGTGTGCGAGGAGGATCGCCCAGACGGTGGTGTCCAGCCGGACGCCCCACAGCTCCTGGAGGAGCCCGCCCCGCCCGACCAGCGCCAGGAAGGCGGTCCCGACGACCACGGTCGGCAGCACGAACGGAACGGTGACCACGGCCCGCAGCAGCTGCTTGCCGCGGAAGTCGAACCGTGCGAAGGCGTACGCGCCGGGCAGTGCGATCAGCAGGGTCAGCGCGGTTGACGCGAGCGCCTGCCAGGTGGTGAACCACAGGACGTCGGCGATGTCGGGCCGGGCGAGCACCTCGCCGATGCGGCCGAGCTGCCAGCCCTCGTCGGTCTTGACGCCCCGGCCGACGATCGCGGCGACGGGATAGGCGAAGAACAGCCCGAAGAAGGCCAGCGGTACGGCCATCAGGGCGAGCCTGACGGCCGTACCGCGTGCGCCCTCGCGCGGCGCGGCAGCGCCTGCGCGGGGGCGGCCTCCACCTGGGTCCGCGGAAATTACTTCACGACGATCGAGGACCACGTCTTGACCCACTGCTCACGGTTCTTGGCGATGGTCTCGGGAGCCACGTTCTCCGGCTTCTCGATGACCACGCCGTGCTTCGTGAACAGCTCCGGCAGCTTCGCGTCCTTGACCACCGGGTTCACGAACATCTGGAGCGGCATGTCCTCCTGGAACTTCCTGCCGATCAGGAAGTCGATCAGCGCCTTGCCGCCCTCCTCGTTCTTCGCGCCCTTGAGCAGGCCGGCGAACTCGACCTGGCGGAAGCAGGTGCCGGTGGACACGCCCGTGGGGGCCTCGGCCGGCTGCGGCTCGCCGTACAGCACCTCGACCGGCGGGCTGGAGGCGTAGGAGACGACCAGCGGACGGTCGCCCTTGGCCTTCTTGCCGCCCGCGGAGCCGGAGAAGCGCTCGTTGTAGGCCTGCTCCCAGCCGTCGACGACCTCGACGCCGTTGGCCTTCAGCTTGGTCCAGTAGTCCTTCCAGCCGTCCTCGCCGTACTTGCCGACGGTGGCGAGCAGGAAGCCGAGGCCGGGCGAGGAGGTCGCCGCGTTCTCGGTGACGAGCAGGCCCTTGTACTCGGGCTTGAGCAGGTCGTCCAGCGTCTGCGGCGGGGCGAGCTTCTTGTCGGCGAAGTACGCCTTGTCGTAGTTGACGCAGATGTCGCCCGAGTCGACCGGGGTGACCCGGTGCTGCTTGTCGAGGACGTACTCGGGCTTGACCCCGTCCAGGCCCTTGGCCTCGTACGGCGTGAAGATCCCGTTGTCGAGGGCGCGGGAGAGCAGGGTGTTGTCCACGCCGAAGAACACGTCGCCGCGCGGCGAGCCCTTGGTGAGGATCTCCTGGTTGAGGGCGGCGCCCGCGTCCCCGGACTTGAGGACCTTCACGGTGTAGCCGCTCTGCTGCTCGAACTCCTTCAGGACCGTGTCGGTCACGTTGAAGGAGTCGTGGGAGACGAGCGTGATCGTCTTCTGCTTCGGCGACTCGCTCCCGCCGGCGGCCGGCTTGTCGTCGCCGCCACCGCAGGCGGCGAGCGTGGTCACGCCGAGCGCGGTGGCGAGCACGGCGCCCGCGATCTTCCTGGTGGTGCTCACTGGTGGATTCCTCCTGGAGTGACCAGGAGAAGACGCGGCCCTGCCCGGCGCTGTCAGGAGCGGACGCCGGGCAGGGCGCAACAGCTTGAGTGATGACCGAACTTCCTACCCCGAATGACCGGGGCGAGGTTCAGAGGGTCTGCGGTGGACGGTGACCGCACTCTCAGCGCTGTGGCGCTCCCCTGTCGGAATATGCAAATAGGTACGGCCACAGCGTACCCCGTGGCCGTACCCGGGCCTGCGGGGAACCGCAGGCAACTGCGCAGGTCAGCGCGTCAGTGCCGGTCAGCGCCGGTCAGCGCCGGTCAGTGCCTGTCAGCGCTCCGATGCGGCGAGCTGGCCGCAGGCGCCGTCGATCTCCTGACCGCGCGTGTCGCGTACCGTCACCGGAACGCCGTGGCGGGCGATGGCCTCCACGAAGGCACGCTCGTCCTCGGGGCGCGAGGCGGTCCACTTGGAGCCCGGCGTCGGGTTCAGCGGGATCAGGTTGACGTGGACGCGCTTGCCCTTGAGGAGCCGGCCGAGGAGGTCGCCGCGCCAGGCCTGGTCGTTGATGTCGCGGATCAGGGCGTACTCGATGGAGACCCGGCGGCCGGACTTCTCCGCATACTCCCAGGCCGCGTCGAGGACCTCGCGGACCTTCCAGCGGGTGTTCACCGGGACGAGGGTGTCGCGCAGCTCGTCGTCCGGGGCGTGCAGCGAGACGGCGAGGCGGCACTTGAAGCCCTCGTCGGCGAAGCGGTGGATGGCCGGGACCAGGCCGACGGTGGAGACGGTGATCCCGCGCTGCGAGAGGCCGAGGCCGTCGGGCTCGGGGTCGGTCAGGCGGCGGATGGCGCCGACGACGCGGTTGTAGTTGGCCAGCGGCTCGCCCATGCCCATGAAGACGATGTTGGACAGGCGGGCCGGGCCGCCGGGGACCTCGCCGTCGCGCAGAGCGCGCATGCCGTCGACGATCTGGTGCACGATCTCGGCGGTGGACAGGTTCCGGTCCAGGCCGGCCTGGCCGGTGGCGCAGAACGGGCAGTTCATGCCGCAGCCGGCCTGCGAGGAGATGCACATGGTGACCCGGTCGGGGTAGCGCATCAGCACGGACTCCACGAGCGTGCCGTCGTGCAGCTTCCACAGGGTCTTGCGGGTGGTGTCGTCGTCGCACGAGATGTGCCGGACGACCGACATCAGGTCCGGCAGCAGCTCCTGCTGGAGCTTCTCGCGGGAGCCGGCCGGGATGTCCGTCCACTCGGCCGGGTCGTGCGCGTAGCGCGCGAAGTAGTGCTGCGAGAGCTGCTTGGCCCGGAACGGCTTCTCGCCGATCGCGGCGACCGCCTCGCGGCGCTCCTCGGGCGTGAGGTCGGCCAGGTGCCGGGGCGGCTTCTTCGCCCCCTTGGGCGCGACGAAGGTGAGCTCTCCCGGAGCGGGGCGGGGTGCCATGATCGGTCCTTCCTCAGGGCGACGAGGTCCGACGACCTCCGTACGGGCGGAGGTGATGGCGGTGGCGCGTCCGCGCCGGAGACCTCACACGAAATGCATCCCCGCGATCACGGGGTGAAGGGCGCACCACAGGTGGTGGTGCGCCCTTCAGGATAACCCGGTCGGCCCAGCCGATGCCCTCGGCCGGCTCTCGCCCCGTGCCCTGCGGTGGTGTCAGCCGGTGCCGACGAAGAGGGCCAGCAGCAGCCACACCACCGGGGCGGTGGGCAGCAGGGAGTCGAGCCGGTCCATGATGCCGCCGTGGCCCGGCAGCAGCGTGCCCATGTCCTTGATGCCCAGGTCCCGCTTGATCATCGACTCGCCGAGGTCGCCGAGGGTGGCGCTGACGGCGACCGCGAGGCCGAGCAGCAGGCCCTGCCACCAGGCTCCCCCGTCGATGAGGAACTCCATGCACAGCGCGCCGGCGCCCATCGCGAAGGCGACCGCGCCGAAGAGCCCCTCGCGGGTCTTGCCGGGGCTGATGCGCGGGGCGAGCTTGTGCTTGCCGAAGCGCCAGCCCACCGCGTAGGCCCCGGTGTCGCTGACCACGGTCAGCAGCAGGAAGGTGACCACGCGCTGGGGCCCGTCGTCCGCGGTGAGCAGCATCGCGACGAAGGTGGCCAGGAAGGGCACGTAGAACGCCGCGAAGACACCCGCCGTGACGTCCTTGAGGTAGTCCTCGGGCGGTTCGGTCATCCGCCAGACCAGGACGGCCAGCGCCGTCAGGGCCATGGCCACCCAGGCTCCCTCGGCCCCGCGGACGTATCCGGCGATGACCATGGCGGCGCCGCCGATCGCCAGCGGGACGAGCGGCGCCTTGATGCCCTTCTTCTCCTGGAGCCGGGAGGTGAGCTCCCACAGGCCCACGACGACCGCGACGACGATGACGCCGACGAAGACCGCCTTGACGATGAAGAGCGAGGCGAAGATCACCGCACCGAGGCCGACGCCGACCCCTATGGCGGCCCGCAGGTCGCGCCCGGCCCGCTTCTTCTGCGGCGGGGGCGAGGCGTCCTGCGGTGCCTGCGAAGGCGGAGGCGGGGGGCTGGGCATGGGCTCCTGCGGCGGCATCTCGGCGCGGAACGGGGGGCCGCCGTCAGCGGCAGCCCCCCGATCGCGTGCTTCCCGGTCGTCGAAGTCACGGCCGGCGGCATCGGGCACGATGGGCATGGGCCGAGTGTGCGGTCCCACCAGCGCATCGTATGCGGGACCCGCCGGAACCGGCTCCGTGGCCCAGGGAGAGTCGTTCATCAGACCTCGAGGAGCTCGGCTTCCTTGTGCTTGAGCAGCTCGTCCACCTGCGCGACGTACTTCGCGGTGGTGTCGTCGAGCTCCTTCTCGGCGCGGCGCACCTCGTCCTCGCCGGCCTCCTTGTCCTTGACCAGCTTGTCCAGGGAGTCCTTGGCCTTGCGGCGGACGGAGCGGATGGACACGCGCGAGTCCTCGGCCTTGCCCTTGGCGACCTTGATGAACTCCTTGCGGCGGTCCTGGGTCAGCTCGGGGAAGGTCACCCGGATGATGTTGCCGTCGTTGCTCGGGTTGACACCGAGGTCGGAGTCGCGGATGGCCTGCTCGATGTTGCGCAGGGCGCTCTTGTCGAACGGGGTGACGATGGCCATGCGCGGCTCGGGCACCGAGAAGGAGGCGAGCTGGTTGATGGGAGTGAGCGCGCCGTAGTAGTCCGCGACGATCTTGTTGAACATCGCCGGGTGCGCACGGCCGGTGCGGATCGCGGCGAAGTCTTCCTTGGCGACGACGACGGCCTTCTCCATCTTCTCCTCGGCCTCGAGGAGGATTTCTTCGATCACCACGTGCTCCTGCATGTCTTGAATGGATGGTTCAGGCGGGCGGTGCGGGCCGGGCCCCGCGGGGCCCGGTCCGGCTGCGGACCGCTCAGGCCCGGGTTCCCTGGTCGCTCACGAGCGTGCCGATCTTCTCACCCTTGACGGCGCGGGCGATATTGCCCTCGGCGAGCAGTTCGAACACCAGGATCGGCAGCTTGTTGTCGCGGCACAGCGTGATGGCGGTGGCGTCGGCGACCTTGAGGTCGCGGGAGAGCACCTCGCCGTACTCCAGCGCGTCGAACTTCACTGCGTCGGGGTTCTTCTTCGGGTCGGAGTCGTAGACCCCGTCGACGCCGTTCTTGCCCATGAGCAGGGCCTCGGCGTCGATCTCCAGGGCGCGCTGGGCGGCCGTGGTGTCGGTGGAGAAGTACGGCATGCCCATGCCCGCGCCGAAGATGACGACGCGGCCCTTCTCCAGGTGCCGTACGGCGCGCAGCGGGATGTACGGCTCTGCGACCTGGCCCATGGTGATCGCGGTCTGCACACGGGAGTCGATGCCTTCCTTCTCCAGGAAGTCCTGGAGGGCGAGGCAGTTCATGACGGTGCCGAGCATGCCCATGTAGTCGGACCGGGCGCGGTCCATGCCGCGCTGCTGGAGTTCGGCGCCGCGGAAGAAGTTGCCGCCGCCGATGACGACGGCGATCTCCGCGCCGTCGCGCACCACCGCGCCGATTTCACGCGCGATGGCGTGCACGACGTCGGGGTCGACGCCCAGTCCTCCGCCACCGGAGAAGGCTTCGCCGGACAGCTTCAGCATGAAGCGGCGGCCCTTCTTCCCGTGGTCGCTCTTGTCGTCGGAAGCGGTGTGGGGGTCCACGCCCTGATTCATGGAGATCTCCTCGTGCGCATACGAAGAAGGCCATTGCCGGTGGGTCCTCGCGGTTCCCTCTACGGCAATGGCCTCCTCGTCAGATCTGCGGTCGTTCCGCGCGGACGCGGACGACTGCTTCAGACCCTACCGGGGTCCGGTGTCCGTCGTGTACCGACGGACTCAGATGCCGACCTTGATGCGCGCGAAGCGCTTCAGGGTGACACCGGCCTCGTCCAGAACCTTCTGGACGGACTTCTTGTTGTCCAGCGCGTACGGCTGGCCGAGGAGGGTGGCCTCCTTGAAGAAGCCGTTGACGCGACCCTCGACGATCTTGGCGATGGCAGCCTCGGGCTTGCCCTCCGCGCGGGTGACCTCTTCGGCGATGCGGCGCTCGGACTCGACCTTCTCGGCCGGGACGTCCTCGGCGGACAGCCACTGCGGGGCGAACGCGGCGATGTGCTGCGCGACGCCGCGGGCGACCTCGGCGTTCTCCTTGTCGAGCTCGACCAGGACGCCGATCTGGAACGGCAGGTCGGGCATCGTGCGGTGCATGTACGCGGTCACGTAGCCGCCGGAGAACTGCGCGAAGCGGTCCAGGACGATCTTCTCGCCGAGGTTGGCGTTGGCCTCGTCGACGAAGGCGGTGACGGTCTTGCCGGGCTCGATCTCGGAGGCGAGCAGGGCCTCGATGTCGGCCGGGGAGGTGGCGGCGACGTGGGCGGCCAGCTGGTTGGCGACGGCCAGGAACTTGTCACCCTTGGCGACGAAGTCCGTCTCGCACTTCAGCTCGACGATGACGCCGGAGGTGTTGTCGTCGGCAATGAGGGAGACGACGGCACCGTTCTCGGCAGAACGGCCCTCGCGCTTGGCGACACCCTTCTGACCCTTGATGCGGAGGGCCTCCTGGGCCTTCTCGACATCGCCGTCGGCCTCGACGAGCGCGTTCTTGCAGTCCAGCATGCCGGCGCCGGTGAGCTCGCGGAGCTTCTTGACGTCAGCGGCGGTGTAGTTCGCCATGAGTCTTTTGCTTCTCTCTCGAAGTCGTAGATCTACGGGTGAACGGCGGAGGAGGCGCGCTTCGTGAGCGCGGCTCCCCCGCCGTCATCGTCCGTGCTGCGAGTGCCCGGCACGTGAACGCCGGGCGCTCCCAGTGGGTCAGGCCTGCTCGGCGTCCGCGGCCGGGGCCTCGGCGGCCGGGGCCTCGGCGGCGGCGGCCGGCTCGTCGGCCTTCTTCTCACCCTCGAGCAGGTCGCGCTCCCACTCGGCGAGCGGCTCGCCGGCGGCCTTGTCGCCCGGCTTCGAGTCACCGGTCGCAGCGCCGGAGCGGGCGATGAGGCCCTCGGCGACGGCGTCGGCGATCACGCGGGTGAGCAGGGTGACGGAGCGGATCGCGTCGTCGTTGCCCGGGATCTTGTAGTCGACCTCGTCGGGGTCGCAGTTGGTGTCGAGGATCGCGACGACCGGGATGTGCAGCTTGCGCGCCTCACCGACGGCGATGTGCTCCTTCTTGGTGTCGACGATCCAGACGGCGCTGGGGACCTTCGACATCTCGCGGATACCACCGAGGGTCTTCTCCAGCTTGGCCTTCTCGCGGGAGAGGACCAGGAGCTCCTTCTTGGTGAGACCCGAGGCAGCGACGTCCTCGAAGTCGATCGCCTCGAGCTCCTTCAGGCGCTGCAGGCGCTTGTAGACGGTGGAGAAGTTGGTGAGCATGCCACCCAGCCAGCGCTGGTTGACGTACGGCATGCCGACACGCGTCGCCTGCTCGGCGATGGCCTCCTGGGCCTGCTTCTTCGTACCGACGAACATGATGGAGCCGCCGTGCGCGACGGTCTCCTTGACGAACTCGTAGGCGCGGTCGATGTACGACAGCGACTGGAGCAGGTCGATGATGTAGATGCCGTTGCGCTCGGTGAAGATGAAGCGCTTCATCTTCGGGTTCCAGCGACGGGTCTGGTGACCGAAGTGGACGCCGCTCTCCAGCAGCTCCCGCATCGTTACGACGGCCATGGCCATCTCCTTGGTTTTCTCGGTTTGGTCCTGACGTCCCATCGCGTCCTGCCCCCGGGAGGGGACCGAGAGACGCTGCCGCGCGGCCGGATCGGCCGGTGCTGGGGCGTGCGAAGTCGACCCGGTGACCCGGATCGCCGTAAGAAGTGTACGGGACCGGGCGGTATGCCAGGTGACGCCGCTGTCCACAGCGGGCCGCCCGTCCACAGGCGCCGTCGCGCTGCGCGACGGGTTCGGGACGCTGCGGTCATGACGACGCTGCTGCTCATCCTGCTGCTGGCGGTGGTTCCCGCCCGCGCCGCCGGCCCGCCCGCCGCCGGCCTGCCCACCGCCGGCCCGCCCGCTGCCGGCCCGGCGGCGGCTGCCGGCGGCGCCCGGCCGCTGGCCGCGCCCTTGGTCGTGGTGGGCTGGTGGGACCCGCCGCCGGGGCCGTACGCGGCCGGGCACCGCGGGGTGGACCTGGCCGCTCCGGTGGGGGCGCCGGTGCGGGCGGTGGGGCCGGGCCGGGTCCACTTCGCCGGGCCGGTCGCCGGGCGCGGGGTGCTCTCCCTCACCCTGCCGGGCGGGCTGCGCACCACGTACGAGCCGGTCAGACCGCTGGTCGCGGAGGGCGAGGCAGTCACCCCGGGCCAGGTGGTGGCGGTGCTGACGGAGGGCGCGCACTGTGCGCAGCCGTGCCTGCACTGGGGCCTGCTGGCCGGCGAGGCCTACCGCAACCCGCTCGCCCTGGTCCCCCGGCCCACGCCCCGACTGCTGCCGTCGGCGGCGGTGCCCGCCGGGCCGGCAGCCCCCGGCCTCAGCCCCGTACGCCGTGCAGGGCCATGGCCACGGCCGTCTCGGTCACCACGGCCGGGTCCTCGGCCGCGCCGAGCTCGATGCGCCGCACCGCCGCGTCGACCACGCCCTGCAGCAGCATCGCGGCCAGCTTCGGCTGCTCCTGGCCCAGGGCCCCGAGCGCCTCGACGATCATCGCCACGAGTCCGCCGTGCGCCGCGCGGATCTTCTCCCGCGCGCCCGCGTCCAGCTCGCTGGCCGAGATCGCGACCACCGCCCGGTGCCGCCGGTCCCCGACCAGGCCCAGCTGGCTGCGCACATACGCCTCGATCTTCGCCTCGGGCGTCGGCGCCTGCTCCATGGCCGCCTCGATCTCGGCGGCCCACACGGGGAAGTCCACCGCGCAGAGCTCTTCGACCACGGCCGCTCGGGAGCGGAAGTACTCGTACACGGAGGACCGGGCGAGCCCGGTCCGCTCCGCCAGGGCGGGGAAGGTCAGCGCTTCCGTACCGCCTTCGGACAACAGGGTCCGGGCGGCGTCCAACAGGGCGCCGCGCTGCATCGACCGGTGCTCGGCCACGGAGGCCGCTCGAATCCTGGGCACGCTCCCACTGTACGGAGCCACCGCAGGCTCAGCGGCCCACATCCGCCAGCTTGGCGCGCAGTTGGAGCACGGACTTGGTGTGGATCTGGCTGACCCTGCTCTCGGTGACGCCCAGGACGTTGCCGATCTCGGCGAGCGTGAGGCCCTCGTAGTAGTAGAGCGTCACCACGGTCTTCTCGCGTTCGGGCAGCGTGTTGATGGCCCGGGCCAGCAGTCGGCGCAGCTCGCGGTCCTCGGCCACCTCCACGGGGTCGTCCGCGGCGGTGTCCTCGAGGGTGTCCATCAGGGAGAGGCGGTCACCGCCCTCGCCGCCGACGTGCAGCAGCTCCTCGAGGGCCACCACGTTGGCCAGCGACAACTGGCTGAAGACCGTGTGGAGTTCCTCCACCGCGATCCCCATCTCGCCGGCCACCTCGTGCTCGGTGGGGGTGCGGCGCAGCTGCGCCTCCAAGGTGGCGTAGGCCCGCTCCACGGCCCGGGCCTTCTGCCGCACGGAGCGCGGGATCCAGTCCAGTGCCCGCAGTTCGTCGATCATCGCGCCGCGGATGCGGGTGATGGCGTACGTCTCGAACTTGATGGAGCGGTCGAGGTCGAACTTCTCGATGGCGTCGATCAGCCCGAAGACCCCGGAGGAGACGAAGTCGGCCTGTTCCACGTTGGGCGGCAGGCCCACGCTGACCCGGCCGGCCACGTACTTCACGAGCGGCGAGTAGTGCAGGATCAACTGCTCCCGCAGCCGCTCGTCCCCCGTCTCCTTGTACGAGCGCCACAGCGCCTCCAGGGACGAGGGCGCGGTGGACCGCACGCTGCCGCGGGCAGCGGAGGGCACAGCAGCGCGGTCGGACCCTGAGGTGTGCTGGGGCATGCTTCGCCTTTGCCGGAGCCGGATTCCTTGGGAGCGTAGCGTGACGAGAGTGTCGCGGTGCGCGAAGAGTACGGGATCGTATGAGGCCCCAGCAGCGCCCCGACTCGCGCGGGCGACCCGGGACCGGCGCCTGGCGCTCGGTCCCGGCGGCTGCCGGCGGGAAGACCGCGTGATTCATCGCCTTCACTCTTTCACCGCAGCGCCCCAGGTCAACGACCGCCTCGCCGGGCGCCACCGGTTTGAGTGCCTCCTTCTCGTGTTCGCGGGGTCAACCGCCAGCCGTCGCCCAGCCGTTCGACGAACCCCAGAGAGTGAAGTTCGTACAGTCTGCCGATGACTTCATCGGTGCCGGTTCCCGCGGCGAGGGCCAGTTGCGCCGGCTGTACGGGGCGGCCCGCCGGGATGGCTTCGAGCACCCGGGCGGTGTCCGGGTCCAGCAGGTCCCGGGCGAGGATCGGCCCGCGCCGCGCGGGGGCCAGCTCGCCCATGCCGCCGACCAGCTCGACCACCTCCGCGGCGTCCGTGACGAGCACGGCCTCGCCCCGCAGCAGCTCGTGCACCCCGGCCGACAGTCCGCTGGTGGCGGGCCCGGGCACGCCCATGGTGAAGCGGCCCAGCTGCCGGGCCCACCGTGCCGTGACCAGGGAGCCGCTGCGGTAGGCGGCCTCGACCACGACGGTCCCGCGGGTGAGGGCGGCGATGACGCGGTTGCGCAGGACGAAGCGGCTGGGGGTGGGATGGCTGCCCACCGGCAGCTCGCCCAGCACCAGCCCCTGCCCGGCGATGGCGCCGAGCAGCCCGGCGTGCCCGCGGGGGTAGGCGACGTCCACCCCGCAGGCCAGCACCGCGGCCGTGGCGCCGCCGGCGCCGAGGGCCCCGCGGTGGGCGGCCGCGTCCACCCCGTACGCCGCTCCCGACACCACGACCCAGCCGCGCTCGGCGAGCCCCGCGGCCAGGGTGTGGGCCATGTGCGCGCCGTACGGGGTGCAGGCACGGGCGCCGACCAGGGCGACCGAGCGCAGCGCCCAGGTCCGCAGGTCGGGCCGGCCCCGCACCCAGAGGCCGACGGGCCGTGCGTCGCCGAGGTCGTCGAGCTGGGTGGGCCACTGGGGCGAGCCGGGGCAGATGAACCGGCAGCCCGCCGCGGCGGCCTCGGACAGCTCCCGCCGCGGGTCGGCGAGCGCGGCCCGCGCGCGCCATCCGGCGAGCCGCTGCGGCCCGACACCGGTGAGCTCCTCCGGCTCGGGATCCGGGCCGGTCAGCAGCCGCATCAGCCCGGCGGCGCCGTGCTCGCGCAGCCAGCGCCCGCCGTGCTCGTCCCCGGGCTCGATCACCCGGGCCAGCGCCACCCGCGCCAGCACCTCGTCGCCGTCCCCGCCCTCCGGTTCCCACACCGCTGCCCCGGACGTACTTCCACCGGCCGCCCCCGCCCCGGACACCGCTGCGCCGGCAGCGCCGGACAGCCCGGCCCCGGGCACCGCTGCACCGCTCGCCCCGGCCCCGGACACCCCCGCATCAGATGCCTCCTCACCGGGAGGCCCGCCACCGGAACCCCGGGCCGGGAGCGACCACGGGTCGGCTCCCGGCTCCGGCTCCGGGGGCGGCCACGGCGGCGCGGTCATGACCCGGCTCCCGGGGCCAGCAGGGCGCCGCGGGCGATGCCGGTGCGCAGTTCCAGGGCGACGGCCGCGTCCAGGGCGTCGGGGCGGTCATTGCCCCGCAGGTCGGCCACGGTCCAGGCGACCCGCAGCACCCGGTCCAGGCCGCGGGCGGTGAGCAGACCCCGCTCCAGCTCCCGCTCCGCCTGGGCCAGTGCCCCCGGCGCGGCGGGCCAGCGGGTGCGCAGCTCATGCCCGGGCACCTCGGCGTTGACCCGCCACGGGGTGCCCTCCAGCCGGGCCGCGGCGCGCTCCCGAGCCGCGCGGACCCGCTCGGCGACCGCCGCGGTGGCCTCGCCGCGGCCGCGGCCGCCGAGCAGGTCGGAGCGGCTGACCGGCTCGACCTCCACCCGCAGGTCCACCCGGTCCAGCAGCGGCCCGGACAGCCGCGCCTGGTAGCGCCGGACCACCGAGGGCGGGCATTCGCAGCCGGTGCCGTGCGCGGTGTGCCGCCCGCAGGGGCAGGGGTTCGCCGCGAGCACCATGAGGAAGCGGGCGGGCAGCTGCACCACCCCGGCGGCCCGGGCGATGACGACCCGCCCCGATTCGAGGGGCTGGCGCAGTGCGTCGAGCGCCTTCGCGCTGAACTCGGCGGCCTCGTCGAGGAAGAGCACGCCGCGGTGGGCCAGCGAGACCGCGCCCGGCCGGGGCACCCCCGCCCCGCCGCCGACCAGGGACTGCATGGTCGCCGAGTGGTGGGGCGCGCAGTACGGGGGCCGCAGGACCAGCGGATCGCCGGGCGGCAGGATGCCCGCGACCGAGTGGACGGCCGTGACCTCGAGGGATTCCTGCCGGCCGAGCGGCGGCAGGATCCCGGGGATCCGCTCGGCCAGCATGGTCTTGCCGGCGCCCGGGGGCCCGCTGAGGAAGAGGTGGTGGCCCCCGGAGGCAGCCACCTCCAGGGCCCGGCGGGCAGCATGCTGCCCGGCGACGTCGGCGAGGTCGGGGAGGTCCGCCTCGGCCCCCGCCCCCGCCCGGCCCGGGGAGATCCCGGTGCCCAGCCCCGCGCCCGGGAGCAGCAGGCCGGCCGGTACCGCGCCCGGCGGTCCGGCCCGGTCCGGCGGTTCCTCCTCGGGGACCTCCCCGTCGGTCAGGACCGCGATCAGCTGCCGCAGGGTCCGGACGCCGAGGACCGCGACGTCCGGGACGAGCGCGGCCTCGGCGGCGCACGGCTCGGGCACCACCACATGGCGGTGGCCCGCCTCGGCCGCGGCGAGGACGGCCGGCAGGATGCCGGGCACCGGGCGCACCCGGCCGTCCAGCCCCAGTTCCCCGATGAGCACCAGATCGGCGATGACGGCCGGATCCACCACCTCGGCGGCGCCCAGCACGGCGGCCGCCACGGCCAGGTCGAAGCCGGCGCCCGATTTGGGCACGGAGGCCGGGCTGAGCCCGACGGTGAGCTTCTTCTGCGGCCAGGCCGCGCCCGAGTTCACGACGGCGGCCCGGACCCGGTCCCGGCTCTCGACCAGGGTCTTGTCGGGCAGCCCCACCAGGGTGAAGGCCGCGACCCCGGGTTCGAGATCGGCCTGGACCTCCACCACCACGCCCTCGACGCCCACCAGGGCGACCGAGCAGGCCCGTGCGAAGCCCATCACGCCACCCCCCGCACGTGCTCCACGACCGGCGCGCCGCGCCGCGGCAGCAGGACGCCCACCAGGTCGATCCGCACGCCGCCGGGCGGCGGTCCGCCGTGGTCGGCGAGCCAGCGCCCGGCGAGCCGGCGCAGCCGCTCGGCCTTGCCCGCCCGCACGGCGGCCATGGGATGTTCGAAATCCCCCGTCCGGCGCGTTTTGACCTCGCACACCACGAGGGCGTCCCCGTCCCGCGCGACGATGTCGATCTCCCCGCTGCGGCACCGCCAGTTCCGCGCGATGACGGTCATCCCCGCCTCGGTCAGCCGCCGTACCGCGAGCTCCTCGCCGTACCGCCCCAGTGCCTGCCGTGCCACGTCCTTCGCGTTCATCGGGCACCACCTCCGCCCCCGACGATCCCGGGGGCGCGCCCGACGAGTGGATCTTTGTGGACGGTCAGGCCGTTGTGGACAAGCCGCTCACCCCCAGGGGTGAGACCAGGGCCGTGACCTGCGGGATCAGCCGCCCGGCAGTTCGAGGTCGCTCTTGTTGAGCTCCTCGATGTTGACGTCCTTGAAGGTCAGCACCCGCACCTGCTTCACGAAGCGGGCCGGCCGGTACATGTCCCAGACCCAGGCGTCGGCCATGGTGACCTCGAAGAACACCTCCCCCTGGACCGAGTGGACCTGCATCTCGTAGTCGTTGGTGAGGTAGAAGCGGCGTTCCGTCTCGATCACGTACTTGAACAGCCCGACGACGTCGCGGTACTCCCGATAGAGCTTCAGCTCCATCTCGGTCTCGTACTTCTCGAGGTCCTCGGCGCTCATGGCATGTTCCCCTTCAGCCGTGCGTCCCCCTATTGTGCGCCAGGCCGGGGCCCCCCTAGACGATTTCCGGCGCCAGGACCACCGGCGCGCCCGGAGGTCCGTCGTCGAGCAGCGTACGCAGCAAGACCGCGAGCCGCTTCGGATACACCGTTTCCCGGGCCGCGAGGAGCTCCGCGGAGGTCCACCACCGGGTCCCGGTGACGCTGCGCCGCTCCAGCTCCGTCAGCCCGCCCATCTCGGTGCGTGTCTGCGCGGTCCGGGCCAGGTAGTACCACTCGTCCTGCTCCCAGCGCCGCCCGTCGAACGGGAAGGAGCAGTACCGCTGCCACACGACCGGCCCGAGCTCGACCTCGGTGATCCCGGTCTCCTCGGCGAGCTCCCGCAGGGCGGCCTCCTCGCGGCTCTCCCCGTCCTCCAGGCCCCCGCCCGGCGTGAACCACCAGTCGACGCCCGGATCGTCCGGTTCGAAGCCGTGCAGCAGCAGGATCCGGTCCTCGGGGTCGAGCAGGATCACCCGGGACACCTTGCGCGGGCCGTCCGCGGCGGCCGGCTCAGCGGGCACCGGCCGGCTCCCCCGCGCGCCCGCGCCCGCGGCCCCGCCCCAGCATCCGCGCGAGCGGCCCGTACGCGGCCCCCAGCACCACCAGCGCCGCCCCGGCGCCCACGGCGGCCAGCTGCAGCTTCAGCGGGCCCGCCTTCGAGGTCCCGCCGGGCAGGGCGTCGTATGTCTGCGGCCGCGCGAGCATGGTCATGGACGGCCAGGCCACGGCGTCGACCCGGGCCCGGACCGCCGAGCGGGGCACGGTCCCCTGGCCGGCCTCCTGCAGGTGGGCCCGGGAGTCCAGCGAGGCGGAGCGCCGGTCGCCCAGCAGGAAGAGGTTGCCGTCGGGCACCGTCACCTCGAACGGGGTGTCGGAGGGCGCAGCGATGCCCGTGATCGGGTCCGGGCGGCCCTTGTCGGGGTCGACATAGGGCTCGTCGAGCTCCTTGCCGTTCACCGTGAGCCGGCCGCCCTGGCCGCAGCACTTCACGGTGTCGCCGCCGATGCCGACGACCCGCTTGACCATGGGAGAGTCGCTCCACATGGCATCAGTAAAGACGACCACGTCGCCGCGGCGCACCCGGCCGCCGTCGATCCGCTGGGCGAGCACCCGGTCACCGGGCTTCACGGTCGGCATCATCGAGTCGGTCGGCACGGTGTACGGCTGGTAGACCAGCGCCCCCCACACGAAACCACCCAGGAAGAGCACGAAGCCGACGGCCACGGCGATGCCCGACAACACGTTGCCGATACCGCCGCGGCCGTCCTTTCCACCGCGTATTGCCTGCGTTGCTTGCGCTCCGCTTGCCTGCGTTCCGCCCATTGCAGCGCCCCCACATCCGGGATCGACGACCTGGGCGGCACCCTACCTGTCGGTAGTCCTGCTGGTCAGCCCCCTGCGGCGGCGCCACAGCACGACCGGGACCGCCCCGGCGAGCCCGAGCGCGGCCGGTCCGACCCCGATGGCCTTCGCCGGGGCCTGGTCTCCGATGCCGGGCTGGTCGAAGGTGTCCGGGATCGGCAGGGTCGCCCAGCGGGTGACCGGCCAGGCCACCACCACGGCCCGGCCGACGACCTTGTCGACCGGCACGAAGCCCTGGGTGGAGTCCTGCATGTGGTAGCGGGAGTCCTGGGAGTTCTGGCGGTGGTCGCCCATCACCCAGATCTTTCCCTTGGGCACGGTGATCGGGCCGAAGGGGGCGTCGTCGCAGGGGGTGTTGCCGGGGAAGATGTACGGCTCGTCGAGCTCCTTGCCGTTGACGACGACCGGGCCGCCCTTCTTGCACTCGACCGTGTCCCCGCCGATGGCGATGGTCCGCTTGATCAGGTCCTTCTCGTCCGCGGACGGCATCAGACCGATCTTGCTGAGGATCTGCTGCGCGAAATTGGGCTCCGGGGTGGGCTCCCCGGCCAGCCAGCTCGCCGGGTCGTGGAAGACCACGACCTCGCCGCGCTCGGGCTCCGAACCGAACCAGGGGGTCAGCTTGTCCACGAGCACCCGGTCGCCGCGCTGCAGGGTGTTCTGCATGGAGTCGGACGGGATCGAGAACGCCTGCACCAGGAAGGTCTTGATCAGCAGGGCGAGCAGCAGGGCGATACCGATCAGGAGCGGGAGCTCCTTCCAGAACGACCGGTGCGGGCGCGCCTCGGCGCCGTCCTCCGCGCCGTCGTCGCTCTCGCGGGCATCGCGCTCGGCATCGCGCTCGGCACCCTCCGGCCGCTCCTCGCCTTCGTCGCGTCCGGACCGCGCGCCTACCGCCACGTCCCCCACATCCACTCCTCACTCGGAATTGCCGCCCCGCGCCGAACCGGTCACGGGTCCTCCCCTCCCTTAACGAGCGGGAGTTCCCTAGGGCTCGGGAGACCGAGGACACACTATGCGACGGGCACGCCCCGGCGGCGCCCGCGGCGGCCGCGTCGTCGGCTGCGTTGCTGATCGGGGACCGTGCGGAAGGTCGCGGGCTGCTCCAGCTTGCGCCAGTGGTCGAACGGCCAGGCGATGACCACGGCCCGCCCCACGACGCCCTCCTCGCCGATCGTGCCCTGGAAGGCCTCGTCGAGGTGGAAGCGGGAATCGGCCGAATTCGCGCGGTGGTCGCCCATGACGAACAGCCGTCCGGGCGGTACGTGCACCTCAAACCGGATGTCGGAGGGGGAATTGCCGGGATTGACGTACGGCTCCTCGAGCGGCGCGCCGTTGACGGTGACGCGGCCCTTGGCGTCGCAGCACGCGACGGTGTCGCCGCCGACCCCGATGACCCGCTTGATCAGGTCCTGCTCGTCGGCCGAGGGCAGCAGGCCGATGAAGGTCAGCGTCTGCTTGATCTGCTTGACGCCGACGGGGTCCTGCGGCGGGCGGGCGGCCTCGCCCCGCAGCCAGCCGCCGGGGTCCTTGAAGACGACGACGTCCCCGCGCTCGACCTTCGAGCCGAACCACGGGGTCAGCTTGTCCACGAGGACCCGGTCGCCGATCCGGATGGTCTGCTCCATGGAGCCGGACGGGATGAAGAACGCCTGCACCAGGAAGGTCTTCAGGAGCAGGGCGATGCACAGGGCCGCGACGACCAGCAGCGGCACCTCGCCGGCCCGGCGGGTGCGCCGGCGCCTGCGGACCTTGCGGGCCAGCCGGCGCCGCTCGGCCCGGCCCCCCGCCTCCGGCGGCGCGGCGGAGCGCCGGGGTCCGGCGGAACGCTGCGGCTCGGCCGAAGCCTGCGGCTCCGCCGGTCCCTGCGGCTCGGGCTCGCGCTCCGGCTGCGGCTCCGGACCGCGCTCGCGGCGCGGCCTCCCCCGGCTACCCATGGCCGCCCGCATCCGCGGCGCCCCAGCGCGCGGGGGGCCAGCCGATCCAGTCGGCCCGGCCGATCACCTTCTCCACGGGCACCATCCCTCCGCCGGGCTCACCCAGGTGGTCCCGGGAGTCGCGGGACTGGGACCGGTGGTCGCCCATGACCCACAGCGTGCCGAGCGGCACGACGATCCGGAACGGCACGCGCGACGGCGTGTCGCCGGGGTACAGGTACGGCTCCGCCACGGGCACTCCGTTGACCTTGATCCGCCCGTCGGCATCGCAGCAGACCACGTCGTCGCCGCCCACGCCCACGACCCTTTTGACGAAGTCGGTCTCGGACGGCTCGCCGATCCCGAGGGCGGAGCCCGCGCCGCGCAGCAGCCCGGCGAGCGGGCCGGCCTCGGCCTTCTCCCGTACGAAGGAGCCGGTGCCGTCGAAGACCACCACGTCCCCCCGTTTCGGCTGCGCGCCGAAACGGTACGCCAGCTTGTTGACCAGCACCCGGTCGCCGACCTGGAGCGTCGGCTCCATGGAGCGGCTCGGGATCAGGAAGGGCTGGACGACGAAATGGCTGAGCAGCAGCAGGAAGACCGTGCAGAGCGCGCCGAGCGCCGCGGCCCGCCGCCATCCCGAAAGCCGCCGCCCGCCCGGGAGCGCGGGCCCGGGACCGCCCTCGGGACCGCGCCCGCGCCCCAACGCAGAACGCGGCCGCCCCTCCCCCGTGTCGGGGGAGGAGTGGCCGCGCTGTGTGAGCTCTGCTTCGGTGTCCATCGGGGGCGAGCCTATCCGGCCGTCCCCTGGATCCGGAGAGGAGATCAGCGGTCGCGCTTCTCCTTGATCTTCGCGGCCTTGCCGCGGAGCTCACGGAGGTAGTACAGCTTGGCGCGACGGACGTCACCGCGGGTGACGAGCTCGATCTTCTCGAAGATCGGGGAGTTCACCGGGAAGGTGCGCTCGACGCCGACGCTGAAGGAGACCTTGCGAACGGTGAAGGTCTCGGAGACGCCGGAGCCCTGGCGGCGGATGACGACGCCCTTGAACTGCTGGATACGGGAGCGGTTGCCCTCGATGACGCGGACGTGCACGTTGATCGTGTCACCCGGGCGGAAGTCCGGGACGTCGGAGCGCAGCGTGGCGGCGTTGACGCTGTCGAGCAGGTGAGACATGTTCTTCGTCTGCTTTCTTCGCACGACGCCACAGGTCGCCGATGCGGGTTTTCGTAGAGAATTCTTCAGCCGGGTCACTCGGCGGACGACGGTCCCCCTGTGGCAGGGGCGTACGCGAGCACACAGCAGCCGCTCATTCTTCCACGGCCCGGGGCCTGCGCCAAAATCGGCCGTCGGCGGTCGGCTGCCAGCCCAGGATGCTCAGCAGCTCGCGGTCCTTCTTGTCGAAGGCGGACGCCTCGCAGCGCTCGATCAGGTCCGGCCGGTTCTGCGCGGTGCGGCGGAAGGCCTCGTCCCGGCGCCAGCGGGCGATCTTCCCGTGGTGGCCGCTGAGCAGCACCTCGGGGATGCCGCGGCCGCGCCAGGTCGGCGGCTTCGTGTACACGGGCCCTTCGAGCAGGTTCTCCATCTCGCCGGGCGCGAAGGAGTCGTCGCGGTGGGACTCGGCGTTGCCGAGCACACCGGGCAGCAGCCGGGCCACGGCCTCGGTGACCACCAGGACGGCGGCCTCGCCGCCCGCGAGGACGTAGTCGCCGATGGAGACCTCGTACACCGGCATCCGCGTCGCGTACTCGTCCATCACGCGGCGGTCGATGCCCTCGTAGCGGGCCGGCGTGAAGATCAGCCAGGGCCGCTCGGAGAGCTCGACGGCCAGCTCCTGGGTGAAGGGGCGGCCGCTGGGCGTGGGGACGACCATGACCGGGCCGTGCGCGCCGGACTCGTACCCGTCGGCCAGCGCCTCGTCGAGGGCCTCGCCCCACGGCTCGGTCTTCATGACCATGCCGGGGCCGCCGCCGTACGGGGTGTCGTCGACCGTGTTGTGCCGGTCGTAGGTCCAGTCGCGCAGGTCGTGGACGTGGACGTCGAGCTGCCCGCGGGCCCGTGCCTTGCCCACGAGGGAGACGTTCAGCGGTTCCAGGTACTCGGGGAAGATCGTGACGACGTCGAGCCGCATCAGTCCTGGTCCCCGTTGTCGCGCGAGGAGACGATCTCGGCGCGGTCGTCGATCAGCCCGGGCGGCGGGGTGATGACGCAGCGCTGCTCCTCCAGGTCGATCTCGGCGACGATCTCCTCGACGAAGGGGATCATCACCTCGGAGCCGTCCGGCCGCTCGACGATGAACAGGTCCTGCGAGGGCAGGTGGGAGATCTCGGTGATCCGGCCGACCTCCGTGCCGTCCTCCAGCACCACGTCCAGGTCGATGAGCTGGTGGTCGTAGTACTCGTCCTCCTCCTCCGGCAGCTCGGAGGGGTCGACCTCGGCGATCAGGAGGGTGTTGCGCAGCGCCTCGGCGGCATTGCGGTCCTTGACGCCCTCGAACCGGAGCAGGAGGCGGCCGCTGTGCACCCGGCCCGTCTCGATGGTCAGGGGACCCGCCGTGGCCGGTTCGGTCTGCAGGACCGCGCCGGGCGCGAGCCGCAGCTCCGGCTCGTCCGTCCGCACCTCGACGGTGACCTCACCCTTGATCCCGTGGGCGCGGCCGACCCGCGCGACTACCAGCTGCACTGCATCTCTCCTGTTCAGACGACGACGGGCCGGGGCGGGCACGTATGCCCTCCCCGGCCCGTGCCGGTGATTCAACTGCTCAGCGGACCTGGTCCACGTCGACGAGGTCGACGCGGATGCCACGGCCGCCGATGGCTCCCACGACGGTGCGCAGGGCACGTGCGGTGCGGCCGTTGCGGCCGATCACCTTCCCGAGGTCGTCCGGGTGGACCCGGACCTCGAGCACCTGCCCGCGGCGCAGGTTGCGCGAGGCGACCTGCACGTCGTCGGGGTTGTCCACAATGCCCTTTACGAGGTGCTCAAGAGCCTCCTCGAGCATGATCAGGCCTCGGTCGACTCGGCGGCGGCCTCAGCCTCGTCCGCCTTCTTGTCGGCCTTCTTCGCCTTCTGCGTGATGGCCTCGCCCTTGCCCTCGCCGATGCCCTCGAGGGCCTTGGCGAACTCCTCGAAGGAACGACGCTTGTCTTCCTTCGTGGCCGGCTGCAGCAGCGGCGCCGGGGCCGGCAGGCCCTTGTGCTTCTGCCAGTCGCCGGTGAGCTTCAGGATGGCGAGAACGGCGTCGGTGGGCTGGGCGCCGACCGAGAGCCAGTACTGCGCACGCTCGGCGTTGACCTCGATGCGCGAGGGGTTGTACGTCGGCTGGTAGATGCCGATCTCCTCGATCGCGCGGCCGTCCCGGCGGGTGCGGGCGTCGGCGACGACGATGCGGTAGTGCGGAGAGCGGATCTTGCCGAGGCGCTTGAGCTTGATCTTGACTGCCACTGGAGTGGTGTCTCCTGAACTTGACGTGGTGGGGCACTTGAGATGCCACGTGGGGTTGCGGTACTCGGGTGCCCGATGGACGCGTCAGCCGGAGGAGAGAGGGGTCCTGTGCGACTGTCGAGTACAGCTTGCCATTGTGCCACATGCCCGGCGCACCTCCGCGCGGGGGCCGGACCTCCCGCAGTTCAGGAGGCTGCCGCGACCACCGCGACCTCGGGGATGCGGAAGGGCTTCATACAGCCGCCGCAGACGATCGGCGCCTGCGCCAGCACGGACGGCACGACCCGCACGTTGCGCCCGCAGTCGCAGACCGCCTTGACGCGGACACCGCCGCCGGAGGAGCCGTGGCGCGCCGCCGGCCCGCGGAAGCTGCGCTTGGTGTCCGCCATGGTGGCCGCCGTGTGCGCCTTCAGGGCGCGCTGGAGCCGCTCCATGGTGGGCCGGTAGCGCTTCTTCGCCTCCGCGTTGAGCGTGACCAGGGAGAAGCCGCTGCTGGCATGCGGCTCGTCCGAGTGGTCCAGGCCCATCTCCTCGGCGATCGCGAGGAATCTGCGGTTGTGGTAGCGGCCGGCCCGGGAGGTGTCGCGCACTCCGCGGGCGGCGGCGATGCCGTGGACTGCCTCGTGCAGCAGTCGCTCGAAGGAGAGCTCGGCGCCACAGGCGGACGAGGACTCTCCGATCAGGGACTCGGGCGCGGCAAGATCGGGCAGCTCGGGGTGGTACCGCTGAATGTCGGCCCACGCCTGCGCCAGCTCTGCGGCGAGAACAGGTGGTGTCGTGCTCACGTCGTGACAACGAGCCGAGGTGCCCCGGTGTTCCGATTCCGGGCCATTCCAAAATTTTTTGCACGTACCCGTCAGTTCAGCCTGATGCGTCCCGACGAGGACCCATGCGCCGATCCCAGGAGGAGTCGGTACGTAACGACGACCGGTACGCCTCAGCCCCGGCGCGGCTGGGGCCGGGCGCCGGGGCTGAGGCGGAGCAGTGCGGTGGCGGTCAGTACGAGCGCGCGACGATGGCGAGGGTACCGGGGGCGTCGTCGGACTCGGGCACCGACCCGTCCTCGGCGATCAGGCAGCGCACGGTGACGGCCTGCTCGCCCAGCTTGGCCTCGCCCTCGGGGCCGAGGTCGGCCCACGGGATCCGGGCCCAGCCGCCGGCGATCGCGGCCTCGGCCGCCTCCTCCAGGGTGGAGACGTCGCTGGTACGGGCCTCGCGGCGCTCGCGGGACTCGCGCAGCAGCTGCGCCTGGTCCTCGTCCAGCACCTTGGGCAGCAGGTCGGCGAGGGCGTCGATCTGCACCGGCTCCTTGCCGCCCGGGATCCGGCGGGCGAGCATCGCGGTGCCGGCCTCCAGGTCGCGGGGGCCGATCTCGATGCGGACCGGTACGCCCTTGAGCTCCCAGTCCACGGCGCGGCGGCCGAAGGGGATGTCGACCCGGTCGTCCACGTGGACCCGGATGCCGGCGGCCTTCAGGCGGTCGCCGAGCTCGCGGACCTTGGCCACGGCCTCGTCGCCCTTGATCGCCATGACGACGACCTGGACGTGGGCCAGCCGCGGCGGCACGCGCAGGCCGTTGTCGTCGCCGTGGGACATGATCAGACCGCCGACCATGCGGGTCGAGACGCCCCAGGAGGTCTGCCAGACGAACTCCTGCTTGCTGTCCTTGGACAGGTACTGGGTGTTGAACGCCTTGGCGAAGTTCTGGCCGAGCTCGTGGCTCGTGCCCATCTGCAGGGCCTTGCCGTCGCCCATCATGCCCTCGAGGGTGAGGGTGTTGATGGCGCCCGCGAAGCGCTCCTTGGGGGTCTTGCGGCCGAGCACGACGTCGATGCCGAGCACGTTGACCATGAAGTCGCCGTACACGTCGCGGTGGATCCGGGCCGCGTAGTCGCGGGCGTCCTCGTACGTGGCGTGGGCGGTGTGCCCCTCCTGCCACAGGAACTCGCTCGTCCGGAGGAACACGCGCGGACGCATCTCCCAGCGCACCACGTTGGCCCACTGGTTGATGAGCAGGGGCAGGTCGCGGTAGCTCTGGACCCACTTGGAGAAGTAGTCGTTGATGATCGTCTCGGACGTCGGCCGGACCACGACCGGCTCCTCGAGCTGCTTGCCGCCACCGTGGGTGACGACCGCGAGCTCGGGGGCGAAGCCCTCGACGTGCTCGGCCTCCTTGGTGAGGTAGGCCTGCGGGATGAACATCGGGAAGTAGGCGTTCTGGGCGCCCGCTTCCTTGATGCGCGCGTCCATCTCCTGCTGCATCCGCTCCCACAGCCCGTAGCCGTACGGCCGGATGACCATGGTGCCGCGCACCGGGCCGTTGTCGGCCAGCTCGGCCTTGTTGATCAGATCCTGGTACCAGCGGGGGAAATCCTCCGCCTGGGGGGTGAGAACGGGAGCCTTTGCCATGGCGCGAATGGTACGGCGCCGGGCGCTCGATGCGTGAATCGGGTGGCGCAGTCCTCTGGACGCCGGGGCGAATGGGGAGTTCTCTGGCAACGGGGGCAAGGGGGCGACAAGGAATCAGGAGCGCTCTTTCGATGACACCGACGCCGACGGCCACGCTCGTCGCCCGGGACTGGGCCGAGATCCAGGAACGGATGCTGGTACCGCTGTACGAGGCGGTTTTCGACCGGCTGGAGGTCGGTCCGGGCGACCGGCTGCTCGGCCTGGACTGCGGCGCCGGGCTGGCCCTGCTGCTGGCCGCCGGGCGGGGCGCCGCCGCCACCGGGGTGGAGGCGGAGCCGGCGCGGCGGGCGCTGGCGCGCGAGCGGCTGCTGGAGGTGGCGGCGGCCCCGCCGGGCGGCTCCCGGCCCTACGACGTGCTGCTGGGCTTCGCGCCGTCCGCGGCGGCCCTGGACGCGGCCCTGCCGGCCGTCCGGCGGGGCGGGGCCGTTGTCCTGGCCGACTGGGGGCCGCCGGAGCGGTGCACGGTGCCGGCGGTGCTCGGCGGCGGCCCCGCACCGCACGACCTGGACTCGCTGGTCGCGGGGGCCGGGCTGCTGCCCGACGGCTCCGGGCGGGTGTTCTGCCCGTTCGGGTACGCGGATGCGGACAGCGCAGTGCGCGGGCTGGTCTCGACGGGGCTGTACGACGCCCCGGGGGACCCGGCGCAGCTCGAGAAGGAGCTCGCCGAGGCGCTTCACCCGTACGAGCGAAGTGACGGTTCCGTCTGGCTGCCGAACATCTTCCGCTACGTGATCGCCCGCGTGCCCTGACCGGCCGGCCGGCCGGGCCGCCCCGCGGGAGCCGCGCTCACTTGGCCGTGCGGGGGATGCCGGCCGTGGCGTAGGCGGCGGCCTCGTCGAGGGTCTCGTGCTCCAGCAGCGCCTCGGCGAGGGCGTCGAGTTTCGGCCGGTGTTCGCGCAGCAGCCGGCACGCCTCCGCGTAGCACTCGTCCACGATCCGCCGCATCTCGACGTCCACCGCGTCGAGGGTGGCGGGTGCCGCCACGAGGCCGTACGGGCTCTGCGCGTCCGACGGGATCGCGGTGAGCCGGCCGATCCGGTCGCTCATGCCCCAGCGGCCGACCATGGCGCGGACGATGTTGGTGACCTGTTCCAGGTCGTTCTCGGAGCCCGTGGTGATCACGTCGTACACGGTGTGCTCGGCCGCCATGCCGCCGAGCGCCCCGATGATCCGGCCGCGCAGGTACTGCTCCGTGTACGCGTAGCGGTCCGCCTCCGGGGTGGACAGGGTGACGCCCAGCGCCCGGCCGCGCGGCACGATGGTGATCTTCCGGACCGGGTCCGCGCCGGGCTGGAGCATGCCCAGCAGTGCGTGCCCGCTCTCGTGGTACGCGGTGCGGCGGCGCTCCTCCTGCGGCATGACCAGCGGTCGTTCCGCGCCGAGCTGGACCTTCTCCAGGGCCTCGGAGAGATCGGCCCGGGTGACCGCGTCCCGCTTCCGCTTGACCGCGAGGAGGGCGGCCTCGTTGGCCAGGTTGGCGAGTTCGGCGCCGGTCATGCCGGGGGTCGTCGCGGCCACGTGCGCCAGGTCCACGTCGGGGGCGAGGGGGATCTCGCGGGTGTGGATCTTCAAGATGGCCTCGCGGCCGCTCTTGTCGGGCGGGGAGACCGTCACCGTGCGGTCGAAGCGGCCGGGCCGGGTCAGCGCCGGGTCCAGGACGTCCGCGCGGTTGGTCGCGGCGATCACGACGACGCCCTCCGAGCCGGAGAAGCCGTCCATCTCGGTCAGGATCTGGTTCAGGGTCTGTTCGCGCTCGTCGTGGCCGCCGAGGCCGCCGCCGGCTCCGCGGGCCCGCCCGATGGTGTCGATCTCGTCGATGAAGATGATCGCGGGGGCGACCTTGCGCGCCTCGGCGAACAGCTCGCGGACCCGGGAGGCGCCGACGCCGACGATCATCTCGATGAACTCGGAGGCCGAGGCCGAGAAGAACGGCACGCCCGCCTCGCCCGCGACGGCGCGCGCCAGCAGGGTCTTGCCGGTCCCGGGCAGGCCGGACAGCAGCACGCCGCCGGGCATCCGGGCGCCCATCCGGCGGTACTGCTGCGGGTTCTTCAGGAAGTCGACGACCTCGCTGAGCTCCGCCTCCACCTCGTCGATCCCCGCCACGTCCTCGAAGGTGCTGCGCTTGGCGCCCGCCTGGAGCTCCACGGGCCGGGGCGGCGCCTTGCGGCCGAGGCCGCCGAGGCCGCCGCCCAGGGCCGAGCCCATCCGGCGGGCGATGAACACCCACAGCAGGACCAGCAGCAGCATCGGGGCGAGCGAGAGCAGGAGGTTGGCCAGGAAGCTGCGCTGCACGACGACCGGGGAGGCGGTCACGGTCACGTGCTGCTTGGTGAGCTCGGCCCACAGGTTGTCGTCGGCGAAGGCGGGGCGCTGGGTGACGAACTTGGTGTAGTCGCCCTTGCCGCCGTCGGGCAGCGCCTGCTCGGCCTTCAGCTCGCCCTGGATCCGGTCGCCCTTGGAATAGATCTTCGAGACGTTGCCGGCGCCGACCTGCTTGCTGAACTCGGTGTACGAGATCGTCGGCTCGCCGCCCTCGTTGAAGAACGACAGGACCACGTTGGTCAGCAGGAAGACGATCAGGGCGGCGAGGATCAGTCCGCGCCAGCCGCCCGGCATCCGCCGCCTCGGCGGAGGGGTGGGCGGCGCACCCTCGGAGCGCCAGGGGGTGTCGGCCCGGTCGCGGGGCGGTGCGGGGGTGGGGCTGGGCACCGTGGCCTCCTTACTGCCGTCCCCCCGGCCGACCATAAGGGATATTCCGGACGGCGGCTTCCGCACGGACCCGGCAGCGGGTCCCGTACGCACGGGGCCCCGGCCGCACCGAGCGACCGGGGCCCGCACGCACTCCACGAGCTACTGCGTGAACTGCTGCAGAACTACTTCATGAACTTCTTGAACTCGTCCGGCAGGTCGAAGTCCTGGCCGTCCGGGCCGCCGGCCGGCAGGCCGAACGGGTTGCCGGCGGGCTGGGCGCCCTGCGGGCCCTGCTCGCGGCGGGCGGCAGCGGCCGCCTCCTCCGCCTTGCGCTTCATCGGGTTGCCGCTCTGGCGCTTGCCCTTGGCCTGCTTGACCTGCTTCTTCTGCCGGCCGGGACCGCCGCCCATCCCCGGGATGCCCGGCATGCCCGGCATGCCGCCGCCCTGGGCCATGCGGGACATCATCTTGCGGGCCTCGAAGAACCGCTCGACCAGGCTCTTCACCGCGCTGACCTCGACGCCGGAGCCCTTGGCGATGCGGGCGCGGCGCGAGCCGTTGATGATCGTCGGGTCCTGGCGCTCGGCCGGGGTCATCGACTTGATGATCGCGGCGGTGCGGTCCACGTCGCGCTCGTCGATGTTGTTGATCTGGTCCTTGATCTGGCCCATGCCCGGCAGCATGCCGAGCAGCTTGCTGATGGAGCCCATCTTGCGGACCTGCTCCATCTGGGACAGGAAGTCGTCGAGGGTGAACTCCTTCGGCCCCTTCGCCAGCTTGGCCGCCATCTTCTCGGCCTCGGCCTGGCTGAAGGTCTTCTCGGCCTGCTCGATCAGGGTGAGCATGTCACCCATGTCGAGGATCCGGCCCGCCATGCGGTCGGGGTGGAAGGCGTCGAAGTCGTCGAGCTTCTCGCCGTTCGAGGCGAACATGATCTGCTTGCCGGTGACGTGCGCGATGGAGAGCGCGGCGCCACCGCGGGCGTCGCCGTCGAGCTTGGACAGCACCACGCCGTCGAAGCCGACGCCGTCGCGGAAGGCCTCGGCGGTGTTGACCGCGTCCTGACCGATCATGGCGTCGACGACGAAGAGGATCTCGTCCGGGCTGACGGCGTCGCGGATGTCCGCGGCCTGCTGCATCAGCTCCTGGTCGATGCCGAGGCGGCCGGCGGTGTCGACGATGACGATGTCGTGCTGCTTGGTGCGCGCGTACTCGATGGAGTCCTTGGCCACCTGGACCGGGTCTCCGACGCCGTTGCCCGGCTGCGGGCCGTAGAAGCCGACGCCGGCGCGCTCGGCGACGATGCTCAGCTGGTTGACGGCGTTCGGGCGCTGGAGGTCGCAGGCAACCAGCAGCGGGGTGTGGCCCTGGCCCTTGAGCCAGAAGCCGAGCTTTCCGGCGAGGGTGGTCTTGCCCGCGCCCTGGAGGCCCGCGAGCATGATCACGGTCGGGGCGGTCTTGGCGAAGCGGAGGCGGCGGGTCTCGCCGCCGAGGATGCCGACGAGCTCCTCGTTGACGATCTTCAGGACCTGCTGGGCCGGGTTCAGGGCCTTGGAGACCTCTGCGCCGCGGGCGCGTTCCTTGACGTTCGCGATGAAGGAGCGGACGACCGGGAGGGCGACGTCGGCCTCGAGGAGGGCGATACGGATTTCCCGGGCCGCCGCGTCGATGTCGGCCTCGCTCAGGCGGCCCTTGCCGCGAAGGCTCTTGAAAGTCGCGCTGAGGCGGTCGGAAAGCGTATCGAACACGGTGGTCGCGATTCCTCGGGTCGGGGCGGGGTGGTCGTACCCCAGGGTATCGGTCCGAGCCACCGGCCCGGCCCTGCGGGCGCTTTTCCCCACCCCGCCCCTTCCCGAAACCGGGGGCTCCGCCCCCGGACCCTCCCCTACCGCTGGGGGTACCCCCCGCGCCTCAAACGCCGGCGAGGCTGGAAAATCCAGCCCGCGCGGCGTTTGAGCGCACCGGGCGCGAAGCGCCCGGAACCGGGTCCGGGCAGAGCCCGGCGGGAAGGGGCGGGGAGGGGAATCGCTCCGCGCAGCGGAGGCGGCTTACGACAGAGCGGCGGCCAGGGCTTCGGTGACCTTGGTCGCTTCGGACGGGGCGAGGGGTTTGCCCTCGGCGGTGGTGACGTACAACGAGTCGACCGCGTTGGCGCCCAGCGTGGAGACGTGGGCGCTGCGGACGCGGACGCCGGCGCCCTCCAGGGCCCGGCCGATCCGGTGCAGGAGCCCGACGGCGTCGGGGGCGCGGACCTCCAGGACGGTGGCCAGGGAAGAGACCCCCGGGACCGCCCTGACCCGGGGCGGCGGGGGGACCACCCCCCGGCGGCGCGGGTACGCCGCCTCCCGCTCGGCGAGCTTCGCCGAGACGTCGAGGGACCCGTCCAGCACCCGGATCAGGTCGCTCCGCAGCCGCGCCGCCTCGGGCAGGGACCCGTACTCGGCGGCCACCCGCCAGCGCAGCACGAGAACCTCGCCGAGCCGATCGGGAAGCTCCAGGGACCGCAGATCGGCGGCGCGGACGGTGAGGCGGTGCAGGGCCAGGACCCCGGCCACCGCGGGCAGCACGCCCGGCTGGTCGGGGACGGCGACGGCCAGTTCCACCCCGACGGCGTCCTCCTCCTGCCGGGCGTGCAGCGCCAGCACCGGCTCCCCGGTCCGCAGCGCCTCCACGGCGAGCCGCTCCTCCTCGGCGGAGGGCGCCGGGTCGGGCTCGTCGGGGACGGGGGCCCCGCCCAGGACGGCCGCGACCCGCGCGACCAGGTCGGCCACGAGCGAGGCCCGCCAGGCCGACCAGGCCGCCGGCCCGGTGGCGAGCGCGTCGGCCTCGGTGAGGGCGTGCAGGAGCTCCAGCGTGCCGGGGCTGCCGACGGCCTCGGCGACCGCCCGCACGGTGGCTGGGTCGTCCAGGTCGCGCCGCGTCGCGGTCTCCACCAGCAGCAGGTGGTGGCGGACCAGCGCGCCCAGCACGTCGGCGTCGGCCGCGTCGAAGCCGACCCGCAGCGCGGTGTCGCGGGCGATGGTCTCCCCCACGACGGAGTGGTCGCCGGGCCACCCCTTTCCGATGTCGTGCAGCAGCGCCGCCATGAGCAGCAGGTCGGGCCGGCCGACCCGGCGGGTCATGGCGGAGGCCCGGACGGCGGTCTCCACCAGGTGCCGGTCCACGGTCCAGGTGTGCACGGGATTGCGCTGCGGGCGGCAGCGGACGCGCTCCCAGTCGGGCAGGAGCGCGGAGATGATCCCCTCGGCCTCCAGCGCCTCCCAGACCCCGACGGTGGGCTCCCCCGCACCGAGCAGGGTGAGCAGCTGCTCCCGCGCCTCGCCCGGCCAGGGCACGGGCAGCGGCCTGCCGTGGGCGGCGAGGCGGCGCACGGCGTGCAGCGAGACCGGCAGCCCGGCCTGGGCGGCGGCCGCGCCGAGCCGCAGCGGCAGCACGGGGTCGCGTTCGGGCCGGGCGGCGAGGGCGAGCACGGCCTCGCCGTCGGACTCGACGACCCCCTCGGCCAGCGGGGCCCGTTCCCCCGCGGGGGCGCCGCGGCCGCCGAGGAGTCCGCGCAGCCGGGGCCGGGCGGCGCGGGCGCGCAGGACGCGGCCGACCTCGCGCCAGGTGACGTCGGCGGCGTAGGCGACGGTCCGGGCGGCCTCGTACACCTCGCGCAGGAGCGCGTCGGCGTCGGCGAGGCCGAGCCGGGCGGCGACCTGGGCCTGTTCCTGCAGGGCGAGGCGGTCGCCGGCGCGCCCGGTGACGAGGTGGAGGGCGTCACGGGTGTCGAGCAGCCGGCGGCGGGCGTCGGCGAGCCCCTCGCGGGGGGCATCGGCCAGCCAGGAGGCGGCGACGGCGCGCAGGGCGGCGGCGTCGCGCAGGCCGCCGCGTGCCTCCTTGAGGTCGGGTTCGAGGAGGAAGCGCAGTTCGCCGGAGCGTTCGGCCCGTTCGCGGCACAGGGCGTGCAGCTGGGGCAGCCGTTTGGCGGCCTGGTTGCGCCAGTCGGCCAGGACGGAGGTGCGCAGGCCCGCCAGCAGTCCGGCGTCGCCGGCGACGGGGCGGGCGTCGAGCAGCCCGAGGTGGACCTTGAGGTCCTCGGCGGCGGTCTTGCGGGCCTCGCCGGGGGTGCGGACGGAGTGGTCGAGGGAGAGTCCGAGGTCCCACACGGGGTACCAGAGGCGGTCGGCGAGCCGGGCCAGGTCGGCGGGGGCGGCCTTGCCGTCGTGGAGGAGCAGCAGATCGAGGTCGCTGCGGGGGGAGAGTTCGCCGCGCCCGTAGCCGCCGACGGCGACGAGGGCGGCGCCGCGCACGCCGATCTCGCGTGCGGCGGTGGTGAACAGGGCGTTCAGCCAGTCGTCGGTCAGCCCGGCCAGCGCGGAACGCCGCGAAGGCCCGGACCGCGACTCCTCGTGGAGGAGCCGCAGCCGGGCCGCGGCGTAGCCGCCGGTTCCGGGGTCGGAGGTGTCCGTGTTGTCTTCCACGCTCGTCACCCAGGTTCTCCCTCGTCAGAGCGCTTCGGCGCCGCGCTCACCGGTGCGGACGCGGATCAGGGCGTCGACGGGGACGCTCCACACCTTGCCGTCGCCGATCTTTCCGGTGCGGGCGCCCTGCACCAGGATCTCCATGACGGACTCGGCGTCGTCGTCCTCGACGACGACCTCGATGCGGATCTTCGGTACGAGGTCGACGGTGTACTCGGCTCCGCGGTAGACCTCGGTGTGTCCGCGCTGGCGGCCGTATCCGCTGGCCTCGGAGACGGTCAGGCCCTGGACCCCGTAGCGCTGGAGGGCGTCCTTGATCTCGTCCAGCCGGTGCGGCTTGACGATCGCGGTGATGAGCTTCATGCGTCAACCTTCTTGGTCGCGGCGGCAGCGGTGGTGTGGACGGCGGTGCTCCGGGAGGAGGCGCCGCCGCCGGCTCCGCTGAAGTCGTAGGCGGTCTCGGCGTGCTCGACCTGGTCGATGCCGGAGACCTCGTCGTCCTCGCTGACGCGCATCCCCATCGTCTTGTCGAGGAGGAGGGCGAGCACCGCGGACGCGACGAGAGAGTAGGCGAGGACGGAGAAGACCCCGATGGCCTGCTTGCCCAGCTGCTCCAGGCCGCCGCCGTAGAAGAGGCCGGCCGCGTCGGACTGGACCCCGCCTGTGGCGAAGAAGCCGACGAGGAGGGAGCCGACGACGCCGCCGACGAGGTGGACGCCGACCACGTCGAGGGAGTCGTCGTAGCCGAACTTGTACTTCAGGCCGACGGCCATGGCGCACAGCAGGCCGGCGATGGCGCCGATGGCGATCGCGCCGAGCGGGGAGCAGGAGCCGCCGGAGGGGGTGATGGCGACGAGGCCGGCGACCGCGCCGGAGGCGGCGCCGAGGGTGGTGAAGGAGCCGTGGCGCAGCTTCTCGTACGCGAGCCAGGCGAGCATGGCGGCGGCGGTGGCGACCTGGGTGTTGACGAACATGACGGCGCCGACGCCGTCGTCGTTGCCGAGCCAGGATCCGGCGTTGAAGCCGAACCAGCCGAACCACAGCAGGCCGGCGCCGAGCATCACCAGGGGCAGGCTGTGCGGGCGCATCGGGTCCTTCTTGAAGCCGACGCGCTTGCCGATGACGAGGATGACGCCGAGGGCGGCGGCGCCGGCGTTGATGTGGACGGCGGTGCCGCCGGCGAAGTCGATGACGCCCAGGTCGAAGAGCCAGCCGCCGGTGCCCCAGACCCAGTGGGCGACGGGGAAGTAGACGAGGCTGACCCACAGGGCGGTGAACAGGGCCCAGGCGCTGAACTTGACGCGGTCGGCGAGGGCGCCGCTGATCAGGGCGGGGGTGATCACGGCGAACATGAGCTGGAAGACGGCGAAGACGTAGACCGGAATGGTGTAGCCGTCCCAGAGCTCGGTGATGCCGATGCCGCTGAGGCCGACGTAGTCGGAGTTCCAGCCGATGATGCTGCCGGAGTCCGTGCCGAAGGCGAGGCTGAAGCCGTAGAGGACCCACAGGATCGTGACGATCCCGAGGCTGATGAAGCTCATCATCAGCATGTTGAGGGTGCTCTTGACGCGGACCATGCCTCCGTAGAAGAAGGCGAGGCCCGGGGTCATCAGCATGACCAGGGCGGAGCAGATGAGCATGAACCCGGTGTTCGCGGCAGAGAGCGTCGGGGCGTCTGCCGCGAGGGTCGTGATGGCTGCTGCTGAGGCCATCGGCGTCTCCTCGTCGTCGGTACGTTCGCGTGCGGGCGATCGTGAAAACCTGAGCGGCGCAAGGCGTAAGGCCGGGGGTGGGGCCTGGGGGCTGGCCGGTTATTGGCCCTGAGATTCGCGCAGGCCGGTTTCCGGCGGTGCCGCTCGATGTTTCGCGCCCGTGACGAAGAGGTCGGACGTGTTACGCGTCCATGAACGGGTCGGGTGGGGGGTGGTGCGGTACGGCCGGCCGCGGCAGCACCCGGGAGACCTGGCTGGGGGAGCCTGATCGGGCTTCACGGGGTGTCTGCCGCGGCCGGGGCCTTGGGGGCGGCCCGGGGAGGGCCGTCAGACGGCCTCCGCGGCCTCGGGGAGGCGCGAGGCGAGGTGGTCGGTGAGCCGGACGATCTCGGCGACGTCGCCGTACTCACGGGCGGCGGTGTCGACGGTCTTGCGCAGCCGGGTGTTCACCCTTTCGGACCGCACCTTTCCGGCCACGTCGAGGGCGCGGTCCACGAGGACGGCGGCCTGCTCGGGCTCGCGCTGGAGCAGGTGGACGGTGGCCATGCCGATGAGGTTGAGGGCGTAGGAGCGCTGGTGCTCCTCGTCCTTCTGGAAGAGCTCGACGGCGCGCTCCATGACGGGTTCGGCCAGCGAGGCGTACATGGGGCTGCGGCCGGCGACGTAGGCCAGGTCGCGGTAGGAGTGGGAGTTCTCGCCGTTGAGCTCGGCCTCGGAGAAGAAGCGGATCCAGTCGGGCTCGGGCTCGCCGCCGAAGCCGACGTCGCCGAAGGTGTCCTCGGCCATGCGGACGGCCCGCTTGCAGCGGCTGGGCTGGCCCATGTTGGCGTAGGCGCGGGCCTCCATCGCATACAGCATGGCCTGGGTGCGGGGGCCTGCGCAGTCGCGGCTGCCGTACTGGGCGAGGTGGATGAGCTCCAGGGCGTCCTCGGGGCGGCCGAGGTGGATCATCTGGCGGCTCATGTTGGAGAGGATGTACGAGCCCAGCGGCTTGTCCCCCGCCTCCTTGGCGGCGTGCAGCGCGAGGACGAAGTACTTCTGGGCGGTGGGGTGCAGGCCGACGTCGTAGCTCATCCAGCCGGCGAGTTCGGCGAGTTCCGCGGCCACTTTGAACAGCCGCTTCATGGCCGGGGCCGGGTGGTTCTCCTGGAGCAGGTCGGTCACCTCGTGCAGCTGGCCCACGACGGCCTTGCGGCGCAGTCCGCCGCCGCACTGAGCGTCCCACTGCCGGAACATCACGGTGGTGGCTTCGAGGAGGTCGAGCTCCGGCTCGGAGAGCCTCGGCGGGCGGTGGCCGCCGGGCGCGCCGACGGTCAGCGGCTCGCGGACGCCAGGGTCGGCGGCCGGGACCGGGACGAGCCAGCGCTGCATGGGCTCGATGAGGGCGGGGCCCGCGGAGAGGGCGAGGGAGGTGCCGAGGAAGCCCCGGCGGGCCAGCATCAGGTCGCTGCGCGAGAACTCGCTGAGGAGCTCGACGGTCTGGGGGCCGGCCCAGGGCAGGTCGACGCCGGAGACGGAGGGCGTCTGGTGGGCGGTGCGCAGGCCGAGCTGCTCGATGGCGACGACGGAGCCGAACCGCTCGGAGAACAGCTCGGAGAGGATCCGCGGGACGGGTTCGCGGGGCTGTTCGCCGTCGAGCCAGCGGCGGACGCGGGAGGTGTCGGTGGAGATGTGGTGGGCGCCCATCTGGCGGGCCCGCCGGTTCACCTGGCGGGCGAGCTCGCCCTTGGACCAGCCGCTGCGCACGAACCAGGAGGTGAGCTGTTCGTTGCGGGCGGCCGGGCCCGCAGCGTCCGGGACGTCCGGCACGTCGGGCTCCGCGCTCGTTCCGCTTGCGCCGCTGCCGCTCACTGGAACGCCCCCATCCGCTCTGGCTCCTCGCACGAAAACCCTGGCCGGGACGGCGCCTGCCGCCGGGGACCTTCACAGGTCCCTCACACCTTGCCTCCGGCATAACCACACATCGGTCCGCTGCCGGGGTTCGTGCACTGAAAGTAATCCTACGATCACCCCTCCCGCGAGGTCGATTCCAGAAACGCCACCATTCGCCACCCCTTCGAATGAACTCGCCACCGGCCAGGCGCGATTCACTTGACAGCGAGGCGAAACGATCGGTTGGACAGGAGTGCGCTCGGGGCGCGCGCGGCGAGGAGTGCGCCGGGCCGTATCGCCGGGACCCGGGCCCGAACCCGCCCTGCCGACGTCGTAACCACCGGCGCGTCCGACCCGTTGGAGGGGGCATGGGCATGGGCTTCACGATCGGCGGCAGCCGCAGCACCAAGGAATTCCGCTCCGCCGCCCGGCGGCGCGGACGCACGTCGGAGTGCACGGCGGTGGCGGAGTACACCGGCCTGTGGGGCTGGGACGTGGTTCCCGGGGCCCGGGCCGCCGCACCGGCCCGCGACTGCTCCTGCGGCCGGGCGCAGTGCGCGGCTCCCGGGGCGCACCCGCTGCCCCTCGCACCGACGGTCCCCGCGGGCGCCACCCTCGACCGAGTCACCGAGATCTGGGGCGAGTACCCGGGCGCGGCGGTGCTCCTCCCCGTGGGCCGCGGCTTCGACGTCATCGAGGTCTCCCAGGAGGCCGGGCGCCGGGCGCTGGTCCGCCTGGAGCGGATGGGCCTGCCGCTCGGGCCGGTGACCGCGACCCCCGACGGCCGCGCCCAGTTCTTCGTGGCCCCGGGCGCGGCGGCCGAGCTGCCGCAGCTGCTGTACCGGATGGGCTGGGACGACGCGGACCTGGACCTGCAGGCCCTGGGCACGGGCGCCTACGTGACGGCGCCGCCGTCCGACCACGCGGGCCTCGGTCCGGTGAGCTGGCTGCGCCCGCCCGCCCTGGACTGCGCGGGCGGCCCGCCGCAGGCGCGGCTGCTGCTCGGCACCCTCGCGTACATCTGCCACCGCCTGCGCCGCTGACCGCAGCCGCGGCCCGTACGGCGCCGCCCCCTCGGTCCGTACGTACGCCGGCGCCCCCGGGTTCCGTGCGGAACGCGGGGGCGCCGGCGTGTGCACGGGCCGCCGCGGGGCGGCGCCGTACGGGGCGGGGCTCAGTCGCCGATCAGGGCGTCGACGAATGCCTCCGGCTCGAAGGGGGCGAGGTCGTCCGGGCCCTCGCCGAGGCCGACGAGCTTGACCGGGACGCCGAGCTCGCGCTGGACGGCGACGACGATGCCGCCCTTGGCGGTGCCGTCGAGCTTGGTCAGGACGATGCCGGTGATGTCGACGACCTCGGCGAAGACGCGGGCCTGCATCAGGCCGTTCTGGCCGGTGGTCGCGTCCAGGACGAGCAGGACCTCGTCCAGCGGGCCGTGCTTCTCCACGACGCGCTTGACCTTGCCGAGCTCGTCCATCAGGCCGGTCTTGGTGTGCAGGCGGCCGGCGGTGTCGATGAGCACCACGTCGGCGCCCTCGGCGATGCCCTCCTTGACCGCGTCGTAGGCGATCGAGGCGGGGTCGCCGCCCTCTGGGCCGCGCACGGTGCGCGCCCCGACCCGCTCGCCCCAGGTCTGGAGCTGGTCGGCGGCGGCGGCGCGGAAGGTGTCGGCGGCGCCGAGCACCACACTGCGGCCGTCGGCGACGAGGACGCGGGCCAGCTTGCCGGTGGTGGTGGTCTTGCCGGTGCCGTTGACGCCGACGACCATCACGACGCCCGGGGTGTCGGTGCCGCTCTCGGTCTTCACCGCGCGGTCGGAGTCGGTGCCGACCAGGGTCAGCAGCTCCTCCTTGAGCAGGGTGCGCAGCTCCGCCGGGGTGCGGGTGCCGAGCACCTTGACCCGCTCGCGCAGCCGGTCGACCAGCTCCTGCGTCGGGACGACGCCGACGTCGGCGATGAGGAGCGTCTCCTCGATCTCCTCCCAGGTGTCCTCGTCGAGGTGCTCGCGGGAGAGCAGCGTGAGCAGCCCCTTGCCGAGGGAGTTCTGCGAGCGCGCGAGGCGGGCGCGCAGGCGGACCAGGCGGCCCGCGGTGGGCTCGGGCACCTCGATCTCGGGTGCGGCCGGCAGCTCGGGCTCGGCGACCGGCGCCTCCGCGGGCGGGGCGGGCGCCGCCTCGGCCTCGGGGAGGGCGACCTCCTCGATCGTGCGGCGCGGCTCTTCGACCGTCGTTGCGGCGTCCTCCCCCACCTGCGGTTCTGCGGGCGGGGCAGTGATGGTCGGCGTGGTGGGCGGGGCCGGCGGCAGCTGCTTCTTCTTGCGGCTGGTGACCAGGAGCCCGCTGATCACGCCGACCGCGACCAGGGCGATGACTACAGCAAGGATGAGGATGTCCATAACGGCACCAGTATCGGCCACGGCCTCCCCGGGCCACGGACACCGAGGGCCCGGAGCGGACCGTAAGGGCCTATTTGTTGTATAGGCAGTAAATCTACAATGATGGGCGACTTGCCCACCCGTACCCGCCCCTTCCGGAGAAACCGCATGTCCGCCGAGCCCGCAGACGGCGCGCTGGAGCACCCGACGACCGAGACCGCGATGGAGACCCGCGGCCTCGAACCCGTCCCCGACGCCGAGCGCACCGGCCGGGTCCGCGAGCTGGTCCCCACCTGGGTCGCCGCCAACATCAGCGTGCTGCTGCTGACCATGGGCGCCGGCCTGGTGATCTTCAACGAGCTCAACATCTGGCAGGTGCTCGTCGTGGCGGTCGCCGCGCCCGTGGTCTCGTACGGGCTCGTCGGCCTCATCTCGATCGCGGGCAAGCGCGGCGGCGCCCCCGGCATGGCGCTGTCGCGGGCGGTGTTCGGCCAGCGCGGCAACCTGTTCCCCGGCGCCCTGATCTGGGTGGCGCGCTGGGGCTGGGAGACCATCAACGCGGTCAGCGGCGCCTTCGCCATGCTGACGGTGCTGGACCTGCTGTTCGGCGTGCGGAAGAACACCGCGCTGGTGGTGGTCACCCTGCTGCTCTTCGTCGGCTGCACCTTCCTCGTCTCCGGCCTCGGCATCAGCGCGCTGCGCGCGTGCTCGACCTGGTCGACGTACCTCTTCGGCGCCTTCAGCGTGCTCGTGCTGGGCTACCTGGTCGCCGAGACCGACTGGGCGGCCGTCCTCGACAAGCCGGCCGGCTCCACCGCGATGATGGTCGCGGGCATCGGCACCATCGCCGCCGGCGGTATCAGCTGGGTGCCCTCCGGACCGGACTTCACCCGGTACCTGCCGCGCACGGCCTCCGCCCGGGGCATGGTCGGCGCCACCGTCGGCGGGGCGGCCGTGGTCGTCGTGCCGATGGTGCTGATGGGTGCGGTCATGGCGGTCGGCACACCGGACCTGGCCTCCGCGCAGGACCCGGTCTCCTTCATCGGCAGCCTGCTGCCCGCCTGGATCGCGGTTCCGTACCTGCTGATCGCACTCATCGGCATGCTGCTGATCAACTCGATGTCCATGTACTCGGCGGGCTTCACGGCGCAGACGCTCGGCATCAAGGTGCCGCGGGCCGCTGCGGTCAGCGTCAACGCCGTGATCAGCCTGGTCTTCGGCTTCCTGCTGATGGTGGTCGCGAGCAGCTTCTTCGGCTCGTTCATCTCCTTCCTGACCCTGCTGGCGGTGGCCTTCTCCGCGTGGATCGGCGTCTTCGGCGTGGACATGCTGCGCCGGACCTCGTACGACGGCGCGGCCCTGCTCGACACCACCCCGGGCAGCGCCTACTGGTACCGGGGCGGCTTCGCCTGGCAGGCGATGACCGCCTGGGGCACGGCGCTGGCGGTGGGCCTGCTGTTCACCGAGGTCGACTGGTTCGCCGGCCCGCTCGCCGGCACCTGGGTCGGGGCGAACGGGCTGGGCTGGGCGGCCGGCATCCTCACCTCCGGTGCCCTGTACGCCGTACTGCCGCGCACGGCGCAGGAGAGCGGGCCCGCGCCCGCGCCGACGTCCGCGCCGGAGCCGGCACCCGAGCCCGCCGGATCCCTGGCCGACTGACGCTCCGTCAGCTAACGTCCCCCTTCGCCGCCCACCCACATCCGGCGAAGGGGGATTTCCGCCATGACCGTCACCGTGGCCCGGTTCAATCTCGTCGACCCGAACGGCACCCCCGAGAGCCTCTCCGCCCGGTACCGGGCCGCGCTGGAGATGGCCCGGTACGCCGACGACCGCGGGATCGACACCGTCCAGACCGAGGAGCACCACGGCACCGCGAACAACTGGCTGCCCTCGCCGTTCGCGTTCGCGGGGGCGGTCCTCGGCGCCACCCGGCGGATCGCGGTCACCGTGTCGGCGATCATCGGCCCGCTGCACGATCCGCTGAAGGTCGCCGAGGACATCGCCGTCCTGGACCTGCTGAGCGGCGGCCGGCTGGTGACGGTCGCGGGCATCGGCTACCGGCCCGAGGAGTACGAGCAGCACGGCGTGGAGTGGGGCCGTCGCGGCCGGCTCCAGGACGAGCTGCTGGAGACACTGCTGTCCGCGTGGACGGGCGAGCCGTTCACGTTCCGCGGGCGCACGGTGCGGGTGACGCCGGTGCCGTTCACCCGGCCGCACCCGCTGCTGCTGGTCGGCGGCAGCTCCCGGGCCGCGGCCCGGCGGGCGGCCCGGCTGGGGCTGCCGTTCTTCCCCAGTGCGCACCTGCCGGAGCTGGAGGCGTACTACACCGGGCAGCTCGCGGAGTACGGCACGGAGGGGTTCTGCATGATGCCGGCGGCCGAGACCCCGCTGCTGCACATCGCCGAGGACCCGGACCGGGTGTGGGCCGAACACGGCGGGTGCTTCCTGCACGAGGCGGCCACGTACGCGTCCTGGCAGTCGAAGGACATCACCAGCGCCGTACGGTCGCGGGCGCGTTCGGTGGCGGAGCTGCGGGCGGAGGGCGTGTACCGCGTCCTGACCCCGGACGAGGCGGTCGCGTACGCCGAGGGCGCGGGCGGGGCGGGGAACCTGGTGCTGCACCCGCTGTGCGGCGGGATGCCGCTGGACGAGGGCTGGCGCAGCCTGCACCTGCTGTGCGAACAGGTGCTGCCCCGGCTCAGCGGATGAGCCGGGGCAGCACCTGTCGACGAGGAGAGGGGGTGGTGGCGGGGATGGTTACCCCATCTCCTCCAACGCCTTGCCCTTGGTCTCCGGCACCCAGAGGAGGATGAACGGGATCGAGAGCGCGGCGAAGACCGTGTAGATCACGTAGGCGCCGGAGAGGTTCCAGTCCGACAGCGTCGGGAACGTGACGGTGATGAGCCAGTTGGCGACCCACTGCGCGGCGGCGGCCACGCCGAGCGCGGCGGCGCGGATGCGGTTGGGGAACATCTCGCCGAGCAGCACCCAGACCACGACGCCCCAGGAGAGGGCGAAGAACAGCACGAAGGAGTGGGCGGCGACGAGGGCGACGGTGCCCTGGGTGTCGGGCATCGTGATCTGGTCGCCGCTGCCCTCCTTGTACGAGAACGCCCAGGCGGCGAGGCCGAGCGAGAGGGCCATGCCGACGGAGCCGATCAGGGCGAGCGGCTTGCGGCCGAGGCGGTCGACGAAGACCATCGCGATCACCGTGCCGACGATGTTGATGATCGAGGTGGTGAAGGAGTACAGGAACGAGCTCGACGGGTCGATGCCGACGGACTGCCACAGCGAGGAGCTGTAGTAGAAGATCACGTTGATGCCGACGAGCTGCTGGAAGACCGACAGGCCGATGCCGATCCAGACGATGGGCAGGAAGCCGAAGCGGCCGCCGAGCAGGTCCTTGAAGGTGGACTTGTGCTCGGAGCTCATCGCGAGCTCGATCTCGCGCACGCGTCCGTCGAGGTCGACGCCGGAGCCCTCGACCTCGCGCAGGACCGCCCGGGCGTCGTCGGTGCGGCCGGCGGAGATCAGGTAGCGCGGGGACTCGGGGATGACGAAGGACATCAGGCCGTAGAGCACGGCCGGGACCACCATGACGCCGAGCATCCACTGCCAGGCCTCGAGGCCGGCGAGCGTGCCGCGCTGGTCGCCGTCGGCGAGGTTCAGGATGCCCCAGTTGACCAGCTGGGAGACGGCGATGCCGATGACGATGGCGGCCTGCTGGAACGAGGCGAGCCGGCCGCGGTAGGCGGCCGGGGAGACCTCGGCGATGTAGGCGGGGCCGATGACGGAGGCCATGCCGATGCCGAAGCCGCCGAGGACGCGCCACAGTGCGAGGTCCCACAGCGCGAAGGGCAGGGCGGAGCCGATGGCACTGGCCGTGAACAGGACGGCGGCGATCTGCATGCAGCGGATGCGGCCGATCCGGTCGGCGATGCGGCCGGCGGTGGCGGCGCCGAGGGCGCAGCCGACCAGCGCGGCGGCGATGACCTGGGCGAGGGCCTCGGAGCCGACGTCGAACCGGTCGCGGATGGCGACGACGGCGCCGTTGATGACGGAGCTGTCGTAGCCGAAGAGGAAGCCGCCCATGGCGGCCGCGGCGGCGATGAAGACGACGCGGCCGAGGTGGTCGGGCCTGGCGGCCCGGCCGCCCTTCGGGGCCGGCGCCGGCGCTGTGCTGCTGGTCAAGGTGTGCTCCTGCGTGCCCGGCTGCGGTGGCGGGCGGGTGGGGGTGAACCCCTCCAGTGGCGCACAGGGCAAGATCCGGCACCACTCGAAGGGAAGAGGCGGCGGAGCGAGCCTATGTCTTCAGTTCTTGAAGTCAAGAGGGGGCAGGGAACGGAGATGAACTCCACTCGCGAGGGCTGACAAGGGCCGCGAAGGGCGGGCCATTCACTTCTTGAAGGAAATGGGTCGATCGTTTCAGCGGAGGCGCTGGCTGATGACCTTCGAGACGCCGTCGCCCTGCATGGAGACGCCGTAGAGCGCGTCCGCGACCTCCATCGTCCGCTTCTGGTGCGTGATGACGATCAGCTGCGAACTCTCCTGGAGCTCCTCCATGATCCGGATCAGGCGCTGCAGATTGGTGTCGTCGAGCGCCGCCTCGACCTCGTCCATCACGTAGAACGGGCTCGGGCGGGCCTTGAAGATCGACACCAGCAGCGCCACGGCGGTCAGCGAGCGCTCGCCGCCGGAGAGCAGCGAGAGCCGCTTGACCTTCTTGCCGGGCGGCCGGGCCTCGACGTCAACGCCGGTGGTGAGCATGTTGTCCGGGTCGGTGAGGACGAGGCGGCCCTCGCCGCCGGGGAACAGCCGGGAGAAGACCCCCTCGAACTCGCGGGCCGTGTCCCGGTAGGCCTCCGTGAAGACCTGCTCGACGCGCTCGTCCACCTCCCTGACGACCTGGAGCAGGTCCGCGCGGGTCTTGCGCAGGTCCTCCAGCTGCTCGCTGAGGAACTGGTGGCGCTCCTCCAGCGCAGCGAACTCCTCCAGTGCGAGCGGGTTGACCTTGCCCAGCTGCTGATAGGCGCGTTCGGCGGCCTTGAGGCGCTTCTCCTGGTGGGCGCGGACGAACGGGCCGGGCCGGTTGCGGGGGTGCTCGGGGTCCTCGGGGAGCTCCTCGCCCTCGGCGGGCGGGCTCGGCGGGACCGGCTGGTCCGGTCCGTACTCGGCGACGAGGGCGGCGGGCCCGATGCCGAACTCCTCCAGGGCGCGGCCCTCCACCTGCTCGATGCGCAGCCGCTTCTCGGCTCCGAGCACCTCGCCGCGGTGCACGGAGTCGGTGAGCTTGTCGAGTTCGGCCTTGAGGTCGCGGCCGCGGGTGCGCGCCCCGGCGAGCTCCTGCTCGCGCAGGCGCTTGGCGTGCTCGGCGGCGGTGCGCTCGGCGTCGGCCCGGCCGAGGGACACCTCCAGGTGGGCGAGGAGCTGGCGGGCGCCGTCGGCCACGGCCCGGGCCACCGCGGCCTCGTGGCGCAGCCGTGCCCGGCGCCGCTCGGCCCGGGCTCGGGCCTCGCGCTCGGCGCGGGCGCCGCGGTCGAGGGAGTCGGCCCGGCCGGCCAGGCCCTTGACCCGCTCCTCGTGGGTACGCAGCTGGAGGCGGGCCTCCATCTCGGTCTGGCGGGCATTGGCCCCGTCGGCGGCGAGCCGGTCGCGGCGGGCGGTGTCGGGTTCCTCGGTGACGGGCATCTCCTCGGCGATGGCGAGCCGCTCGGCGCACTCCTCCACCTCGGCGAGGGCCTGCTCCAGCGCGCCCTGCGCCTTGTCCGCGGCGGCGGCGCTGCGCTCGGCCTCGCCGGCGGCGCCCTTGGCCTGGCCGGCGAGCCGCCCGAGCTGCTGGGCGAACCCGGCCCGGGCCTGTTCGCCGGCCCGGCGGCGCTCGCCGATCTCCTCGACGCGGGCGGCGAGGTCGCGGCGCGCCTCGCGGGCGGCCTCCTGGGCCTCGGCCAGCTCCTTGCACTGCCCGTCGAGCCGTTCCAGCTCGGCGGTGGCCTCGTCGACGGCCGCCTGCACCTCGATCAGGCTGGGCGCCCCGGCGGAACCGCCGTGCGCGAGGTGCGCCCCGAGCACGTCCCCGTCGGGCGTCACGGCCACCAGCTCGGGCCGCACCGCGACGAGCTGCTGCGCCTGGTCGAGATCACCGACGAGGACGTGGTCCCGCAGCACCCATCCGACGGCCCGCACCGCTGCGCCGTCCCCCCGCACGAACCGCTCCAGCGGCACGCCGCCGTGCGCCCGGTCGTCCCCGGCAGCCTGCCCGGGCACCCTGACGGCGGCGGCCCCGCCCTCCGGCAGCGCCGCCTCGCCCCGGGCGGGGTCGGCGACCGCGGTCGAGGGGATGGGGCCGGCGGGCGCAGCTTCCGACGGCATCGCGTCCCCGCCGACAGCGCCGGAAACGACAGCGGGGGCCGCAGCCCCGGCGGATGCGGAACTCGCTTCCGGGAGGGCCGGCTGCGCTGCCGCGCGGCCACCGGCCGCGGTCGGGCCGGGGGCAGGCGCCCCGGCAACAGCCGCACTGCCAACGGGGGACGGACCGCCGGCGGGGCCGGGCGCCGCGCCGCCGGGCGCGGCCTGGCCCGGCAGCGCGGGTTCCGGCTGGACGGCCGCGGCCGGACCGCCTGGTGCGGCCTGGCCGGGGAGCGTCGACGGGGTGATCAGGAGGGTGGCTCGGCCGGTGTCCGTGCTGCGCAGGTGGCGCAGGGCCTCGGCAGCGGCGGGCGGGGAGGTCACGGCCAGGGCGTCGGCCGCGGTGCCGAGGGCGGCCGCCACGGCGGCCTCGTACCCCGGGGTCACCGTGAGCCGTTCCGCGGCCGGGCCCAGCAGGCCGGCCAGCTTCTCCTTCGCCGCGAGCAGCGCCCCCGTGCCGTCCTTGCGCCGCAGGCCGAGCGCGAGTGCATCGCGCCGGGCGGCCACCGCGGCCCGCGAGCGCTCGGCGGCGGTGGCCGCGTCCCGCGCCGCCGCGAGGGCCGTCTCCGCCTCCGCGAGCCCGGCCCGCGCCGCCTCGTACTCCGCGTCCGCCGACGACGTCTCGTCGAGCCCCCCGACCTCCTCGGCCAGGGCCTCGTACTCGGCCTGCGCGGCCCGTGCCCGCAGCGCCGCCTCGTCCCGGGCGGCCACCAGCCGGTCGATCTCCGCCTGGGCGGCGCCCGCGCGGGACCGGGCAGCGCCGAGCCGCCCGGTCAGCCGGGCCAGGGCCTCGCGCCGGTCGGCCACGGCCCGCGCGGCGTCCCGCAGCCGCCGCTCCTCCTCGGCCAGGGACCGCTCCAGCTCGGCGCGGTGCTCTACGGTGTCCTCCAGCGCGCGGGAGGCGGCCTCCAGCGCGGCCGCGAGCTCCGCCTCCTGCTCGCGGATCCGCTCCGCCTCGCGCTCCATGTCCTCGGGGTCGCGGCCCCGCCGCTCCTCCTCCACCGGGGCCGAGGCCGACTTCACCCGGGCCTCGGCCAGGGACGCCGTGCCGCGTACCCGTTCGGCCAGCTGCGACAGCTCGTACCAGGTCTGCTGCGCCCGCTGGAGGCGGGGAGCCAGCTGCCGCACCGTTTCCTCGAGCTCCGCCTCCCGCCGCAGCGCCTCGGCGAGCTGGGCCTCGGCCGCCTCCTTGCGCTCCTTCAGCGCCGCCTCGTCGGCGATCTCGGCCGCCAGCGCGCCGCGCAGCGCGACCAGGTCGTCGGCGAGCAGCCGCAGCCGCGCGTCGCGCAGGTCGGCCTGGATGACGGCGGCGCGCCGGGCCACCGCGGCCTGCCGGCCGAGCGGCTTGAGCTGCCGCCGGAGCTCGTCGTTCAGGTCCTGTACGCGCGCGAGGTTGGCCTGCATCGCGTCGAGCTTGCGCAGCGCCTTTTCCTTGCGCTTGCGGTGCTTCAGGACGCCGGCGGCCTCCTCGATGAAGGCGCGGCGGCCCATCGGGTCGGCGTGCAGGACGGAGTCCAGCTGGCCCTGCCCGACGATGACGTGCATTTCGCGGCCGATGCCCGAGTCGGACAGCAGCTCCTGGATGTCGAGCAGCCGGCAGGTGTCGCCGTTGATCTGGTACTCGCTGCTGCCGCCGCGGAACATGATCCGGGTGATGGTGACCTCGGCGTACTCGATCGGCAGGGCGCCGTCGGAGTTGTCGATGGTCAGCGACACCTCGGCCCGGCCGAGCGGCGGGCGCCCGGTCGTCCCGGCGAAGATGACGTCCTCCATCTTCCCGCCGCGCAGCGACTTGGCACCCTGCTCGCCCATGACCCAGGACAGCGCGTCGACCACGTTGGACTTGCCCGAGCCGTTCGGGCCCACGACACACGTGATGCCGGGCTCGAAGCGCAGGGTGGTGGCCGAGGCGAAGGATTTGAAGCCGCGCAGGGTCAGGGACTTGAGGTGCACGCCGCCGGACTCTACCTTTCGCGTTCGGTTTCACCCATGAAGGTGCAGGGCACAAGTGACGTCAAGGGATCATCCCTCACCTGGAGGAACGCGGCGGCGGCGAAAGAAAGAAGGGACGCCGGGGCGTCCCTTGCAGATCGTGCTTGCGGAGATCGAGCGACGAGTAGCGCGGATCAGCGGATCAGGTGAGCGCAGGCTCCGCCTGGGGTACGTCGATGTCGATGCGGTCCAGCAGCGTCTCTCCGTGCTGAGCGGCGGCCGCGTTCAGCGCGTCGTTCTCGGACTGAATCCGTACGAGCTCGGACTCGAGGTCCTGGACGCGCTGCTGAAGCCGTCGCATCTCGGCGAGGAGTCGCGGGTCGGAGCCGCCGACGTAACCGAGAAGCGCCTTTGCCATGATGGATGGTCCTCCACACTGAGTGACCGACCGAAGCGGTGTGGGTCGTGAGGGAATCGCACCCGCGGATGTCCGGCAGCGACTGTCAGTCACTGCGCTTAACTCTGCCAGCACTGCCAAACAGCTCAGGTGCGCGGGGCTTCCAGCGTCTCACCAAAAAGTTTGACGGTCAACACGATCACGCCCCGTATCGGCGGGCCGCTCGGCTCTGGCTCGGGACGTGGAGATCGTCCTCGCTCCCGAGCCTTCCACGGATGACCGCGCGCGGCAACGCGCAGCGGGCGAACGTGCAGTTCCGGTGCCGTGCACCTGCTCGACGGGTGTGATCAGTACACGATCAGCCGATCGGTCACCGGATCGCGAAGTCGTCGTAGCCACCGCGCGGTGTCCCCCAGATTTCTGTCACTCCGTCGACCCTCCCGGGCGTGTCGTCGGAGCGCAGCCAGTCGAGCAGCCGGTGGCAATTCTCACGTTGACCCTCGGCCACCACCTGCACTCGCCCGTCGTCGAGGTTGAGCGCGAAGCCGAGGAGCCCGCCGATCTCGAGTGCATTGGCCCTGGTGAACCATCGGAAGCCCACGCGCTGTACACGGCCGCGCACCCATGCGGTCAGGCGGACATCGTCATCCATGCGTGCACGCTAACGGGCGGGCCCGCTGGACGACGCACCGCCCCCGGGGCCCCATGGCGTACAGTCGCGGACCAATGAACTCACCCATTTGGGTGGTTTAAGGATGATCTTAACTCGTCAGGAAGGTCCGCGCCGATGGGACGCCACCGACTCCAGGCCGCGCCGCGCCGCGGGGACAAGCGCCGCACCGCCGTGCGCGCCGGCCTGCTGGGCGCCTGCGTGGCCGTGGTCCTCGGCACGGCGGCCGTCACCACGGGCATGGTGCCGGTCGGGAACTCGTTCCCGTACGTCGGCGTCACCGCCGCCGGCTCGGCGGCCAAGGCGGAGCCGCAGGCCGCGGCGAAGACCACCCCGCGCCCCGAGCCCGTCACCCAGAACGCGCCGGGCGGCCTGCGCAACCTGTCGGGCCCGGCCTCCGCGGGCCCCGCCACCGGCTCCTCCCCCTCCCCCTCGGCCTCGCCCACCCCGTCGGCCACGCCGATCCCCTCGGCCTCCCCCACCCCGACGGCCTCCGCCCCTGCGCCGGAGAAGCCCAAGGCGGCCGCCCCGAAGCCGGCCGCCCCCAAGCCCGCCGCCCCGAAGCCGGCTGATCCGAAGCCCGCCGCCCCCAAGCCCACGGCGCGGACCTCCGGCGACGGCCACTCGGCCGAGGAGGCCGCCGTGCTGGCCCTGGTCAACCAGGAGCGGGCCCAGGCCGGCTGCGGTCCGGTGCGCGCCAACCCGCCGCTCGCGGCGCTGGCCGCGGCCTTCAGCAAGGACATGGCCGTCCGCGGCTTCTTCGACCACACCGACCCCGACGGCAACACGCCGTGGGACCGGGCCACGAAGGCGGGCCTCGCCGGGCTCGGCGGCGAGAACATCGCCCGCGGCCAGGGAGATGCCGAGGCGGTCATGAAGGCCTGGATGAGCAGCCCCGGCCACAAGGCGAACATCCTCAACTGCGAGTACCGCACCCTGGGCGTCGGCATGTACTCCGCCGCCGGCGGCCCCTGGTGGACGCAGGACTTCGGCTTCTGATCCACGGCCCGGCACATGCTTTCCATCGGAAAGCGCAACCTGTCGGAAAGCGCTACCCGACGTTAAGCTGGCTCCATGGAGACGACTGCGGACCTGACGACGGAACCGACGACCCCGGACCTGCCGTTCGACGCCTTCGCCCGCGCCTGCCCGTCGCGGGCGACGCTGGAGCACGTCACCGGCCGCTGGGGCAGCCTCACGGTCGGGGCGCTGCGCGACGGCTCCTGCCGCTTCAACGAGCTGCGCCGCAAGGTGGACGGGGTCAGCGAGAAGATGCTCTCGCAGACCCTGCACGCCCTGGAGCGCGACGGCATCGTCCACCGCGAGGCCCAGCCGACGAACCCGCCGCGCGTCGACTACGAGCTGACCCCGCTCGGCATCGAGGTCGCCGACCGGCTGCTCGCCCTCATCCACTTCCTGGAGGGCAGCATGCCGCAGGTGCTCTCCGCCCGGAAGTCCTACGACGCCGCGCGCGGCGGCCGCTGACAGCGCGGGCAGAAGTAGCTGGAGCGGTTCATCCACGGGCGGCGCCGCATCGGGGTGCCGCAGCGCCGACAGGGCTCGTCCTCGCGCCCGTAGGCGTCGAGCGAGCGGTCGAAGTAGCCGGACTCGCCGTTGACGTTGACGTAGAGGCTGTCGAAGCTGGTGCCGCCGACCGCGAGGGCGGCGTTCATCACGTCCCTGACGTGGCCGAGGAGTTCCGTGCTCCGCGGGCGCGTGAGGGTGGCGGTGGGGCGCTCGTAGTGCAGCCGGGCCCGCCACAGCGCCTCGTCGGCGTAGATGTTGCCGACGCCGCTGATCAGGGACTGGTCCAGCAGCGCCCGCTTGACGGTGGTCCGCTTGGCGCGCAGCGCGAGGTGGTACACGGCCTCGTCGAAGAGGGGGTCCAGCGGGTCGCGCGCAATGTGCGCGATGACGTCGGGCAGCCCGTCCTCGCTGCCGGCGGCGGCCTCGTGGAGCGAGAGCCCGCCGAAGGTGCGCTGGTCGACGAAGCGGAGCTCGGTGCCGGCGCCGTCCTTGAACCGGACGCGGATGCGCAGGTGCTTCTCGTCGGGGGCGTCCTCGGGCTGGACCAGCAGCTGGCCGCTCATGCCGAGGTGGCCGAGGACGGACAGTTCCCGCCCCTCCAGGGGCAGCCACAGGTACTTTCCGCGCCGCCGCGGGATGCCGATGGTCTGCCCGGCCAGCCGCGCCGCGAAGTCGGCCCCGCCCGCGGGGTGCCGGCGTACGGCGCGCGGGTGCAGCACCTCGACGGCGTCGACCGTCCGCCCGGCCACCCAGCGCTCCAAGCCGCGGCGCACGACTTCGACTTCGGGCAGCTCGGGCACGATGTTCCTCCGACAGGGGTGCGGACGGCGCGGGACGGGGCGTCTCGGGACGGGGCATCTCGGGACGCGGGCGTCCGCCTCTGCCGCGAGCCTACCCGGCGGCCCGGCGCGGCAGGGGCCCCGCCCGCAAACGGGTCCGCCCGCCCCTGCCGGTGGCAGGAGCGGGCGGGAGGTACCCGGAGGAAGGAAGCGTCGGGTCAGGCCTTCGAAGCCGGATCGGCGGAGGTCGGCGCCCCGCCGTCCCCGGCCCTGGCCGGTGCCCCGCCGGCGCCGGCGGACGCCGCTTCCGCGGCCTTCCGCTCGTCCGCCGCGGCGCGGATCCCGCGCCACGCGGACTCCGCCGCCTGCTGTTCCGCTTCCTTCTTGCTGCGGCCGGTGCCGGTGCCGTACGAGACACCACCGACGCGGGCGGCAGCGGTGAAGGTCTTCTCGTGGTCCGGGCCCGTCTCGGTGACCAGGTATTCCGGTACGCCGAGGCCCTCGGCCGCCGTGAGCTCCTGGAGGCTGGTCTTCCAGTCCAGGCCGGCCCCGAGGTTCGAGGACTTCTCGATGAGCGGGTCGAAGAGCCGGTGCACCAGCTCCGAGGCCGCTTCGAGACCCTTGTCGAGGTAGACCGCGCCGATCACCGCTTCGAGGGTGTCGGCGAGGATGGAGGCCTTGTCCCGGCCGCCCGTGCCCTCTTCACCCCGGCCGAGCCGGATGAAGGAGCCGAGGTCGAGGCCGCGCCCCACCTCCGCCAGTGCACGCGAGTTGACCACCGCGGCCCGCAGTTTGGCCAGCTGGCCCTCGGGCAGGTCGGGGTGGGTCGTGTACAGCGTGTCCGTGACCACCAGGCCGAGCACGGAGTCCCCGAGGAACTCCAGGCGCTCGTTGGTGGGCAGGCCGCCGTTCTCGTACGCGTACGAGCGGTGGGTCAGCGCACGCACCAGAAGGGCGGACTCGAGTCGGTACCCGAGCCGCCCTTCCAGAAGCGTGTGGGACGAGGCCGCGTTGTTACTGTCTGTCTGCTTCTCAGCGTTCGACAGCTCGGACATTGCGCCTCTCACCAGCCGCTCAGACCTCGAGGACCTGGCGCTTGTTGTAGGTGCCGCAGCTCGGGCACGCGATGTGCTGCTGCTTCGGCTCCTGGCAACGCTCACACGAAACCAGGGTGGGGACCGCAGCCTTCCACTGCGACCGGCGGTGGCGCGTGTTGCTGCGCGACATCTTCCGCTTCGGAACAGCCACGGCTACTTCTCCTGCTTCTCGGCGGCGCTCTGAACGTCGTCAGATGCAGTGCCGCTCATGTTGTCCTTCTCGCCGTCCTGATCGGTCACGACGAGTTCCTGCAAAGCCGCCCAACGGATGTCGACGGCGTCGTGGTGGTGGTCCGGGTCCTCGTTCAGGCTGGTCCCGCAGTCGGGGCACAGTCCGAGACAGTCCTCCCGGCACACCGGCTGCAGCGGCAGTGCGAGCACCACCGCGTCCCGCAGCACGGGTTCGAGGTCGAACAGGCCGTCCTCGAGGTAGAGCGTGTCCTCGTCGTCCTCGGCGTCGTCGGCCGGCTCCGCCTTGGGGCGGCCCCGGTCGTCGGCGTCAGGGTACGAGTACATCTCCTGGAAGTCCGCCGTGAGCTCGCGCCCGACGGCCTCCAGACACCTTACGCACTCCCCCTCGGCCGATGCACGGACGGTGCCTGTGACAAGCACCCCTTCCATGACCGACTCCAGGCGGAGGTCGAGCTTCAGCGGGGCGCCCTCCGGCACTCCGATGACGCCGGCGAGACCGAGGTCCGCCGGTGCCGCGATCTCGCGGGACAGCCGCTGCATGGCACCAGGACGCCGACCCAGCTCGTGCGTGTCGAACACGAGGGGGTTGCGGTGGTCGAGGCGGGTGTTCAGGGCCGTTCCTGCTTTCACAGATCGCTGAAGATCGAGAATTCTGCCGCTCAAGGGCAGCACGGATCGCGGCGCATACGCGCGACCGAACAGCCAGGATACCCGGCGCTTCGCTCTGAGCCCAATCCGGGATCAGCGGCCTTGTTCGTACTGGCGCAGCTGGTCCAGGTTGATCATGCTCGTGTCGAAGAAGCTGGTCTCGTCGAGCGCGGGCTGCTGCTGCGGGGCCGCCTGGGACGCCCCCTGCTGCCCGTAGGCGGCGTACGGGTCGGGCTGCTGTCCGTAGCCCGCTGCGTACGGGTCCGGCTGCTGGGCGGCCTGCTGGACCGGCTGCTGGTAGCCGTACGCGTCCTGGTACGGGTAGCCGTCCTGGGCGGCGGGCTGCGGATAGCCGTACGCGTCGTACACGGGCTCGGGCCGGGTCTGCTGCGGGATCACGGGCGCCGCCTGCGCCAGGGGCTCCGCCGGCTCGGCCAGGCCCGCCAGGAAGTCCGCGTCGCTCGTCGAGCGGGGCTGTGCCGCCCCCGCCGCGTCCTGCGCCGCGATGTGCGCCCCGAGGTCGTCGGTGGGCCCCCGCCCCAGAAGCTTCTGCCGGCCGCGGCCGACCGCCTCCAGGGTCTTGGAGAGCACCGCCTCGAAGGTGGCCAGCTTGGTGTCCACGTACGCATCGGCCTGCAGGCGCTGCGTCTCGGGGTCGCTGCTGCGCTCGGGGGCCTCCGCGTCCGGGTAGCCGTGCTCGTCCAGGCCCGGCCCGCGGCCCAGCAGCTTCTCGCGGCCGCGGTCCACCGAGCCGATGGTCTTGGTGAGGACGACCTCGAAGTTCGCGAGCTTGCTGTCCACGTAGTCGTCGGCCTGGGCGCGGATCTCCTCGGCCTCCCTGCGGGCCTCCGCCAGGATCCGGTCGGCCTCGCCCTGCGAGCGGCGCGCGATCTCCGTGTCGGAGATCAGCGAGCCGCGCTGGGCGTGGGCCGACTCGATGATCCGCTCCGCCTCCCGGCGCGCCTCCTCGACCATCCGCTCGCGGCCGCCGATGAGCTCCTGCGCCTGCGCGAGGGAGCCGGGCAGCGCCTGGCGCACCTCCTCGAGCCGGGCGAGCAGCTCGGCGCGGTTGATGACGCAGGAGGCCGACATGGGCATGGACCGGGCGCCGCCGACGGCCGCGACGATCTCGTCGAGCTTCTTCTGCACGTCCATGGGGGCTCGCACTCTCTCGGCCTCGGGGCGGTTCCTGAGACGGACGGGACGACTGTAAGGCCACCCGGCGGGCCCCCGACACCGCCTGATGCACTGTCAGCCGATCAGCGGTTGTGCAGCCGCTCCAGGAGCGCCGCGTGGACGTGGGGCGGCAGCAGGTGGGCGACGTCGCCGCCCCAGGTCGCGACCTCCTTGACCAGCGAGGAGGACAGGAAGCTGTAGGTGGGGATCGTCGGGACGAAGAGGGTCTCGACGCCCGACAGGCCCAGGTTCATCTGGGCCATCTGCAGCTCGTAGTCGAAGTCGCTGACCGCGCGCAGGCCCTTGACGATGGCCGGGATGTCCCGCTGCTTGCAGAAGTCGACGAGCAGCCCGTGGAAGGACTCGACCTCGATGTTGCCGTAGTCGGCAGTCGCCTCGCGGATCAGTTCGACCCGCTCCTCGACGGTGAACAGGCCCTGCTTCGACTTGTTGATCATCACGGCGACGTGCACGACGTCGTAGAGCCTGGAGGCGCGTCCGATGATGTCGAGGTGTCCGTTGTGGATGGGGTCGAAGGACCCCGGACAGACGGCGCGGCGCAACTTGGTCCCCTTGCTCTCCGGAGCGGTCATCATGAATCTTCGCTGGTGAAGGCGGCGCGACCGTACCAAAGGGTGCCTTCGCCGTACTTGCGCGAGCGCAGCGGCTCGAACCCCTCCGGCCACGGGAACGCTCCGCTCCTCGTGCCGCGCTCCACGGTGACGAGCGCATCGTCGGTGAGCCAGCCATTGGCGCGGAGTGTGAGGAGGATCTCGCCAAGATCGCCGTGGGTGACGGCGTACGGCGGGTCCAGGAAGACCACGTCGTACGGCTCCCCCGCCGGCACCGCCACGACCTGCTCGGCCTTGCCCGCGCGGAACTCGGCGCCGGGCAGGCCGAGCGCCTTGATGTTGTCCCGGATCGCCTTGGCGGCCTTGGCCTCGGCCTCCACCAGCAGCGCGTGCGCCGCGCCGCGCGAGAGGGCCTCCAGGCCCACGGCGCCGGAGCCGGCGTAGAGGTCGAGCACCCGGGCCCCCTCGATGCCGTGCAGCGACTCCCAGGTCGAGAAGAGTCCTTCCCGCATCCGGTCGGAGGTCGGCCGGGTGCCGGTGCCGGGGGGCACGGCCAGCCGTCGCCCGCCGGCGCTGCCGGCGATCACGCGGGTCATCTGGGGTCCTTCGGTACGGCGGTCAGGTGGTGGGGCGGCGGGTCCGCGGCCGGGTGCCGCGGGCCCTGGGGCGGCTGCCGGGCACCGCCGGCCGCCGCGGGGTTCCACGATAGGTCCAGGGCGCCGGCCGGTGCCGCCCGGCCCGGGACCGTCTCCTGCGGATCTGCCGGTCCTTCCCGGCCGGTGCTCAGCCCTTCTCCAGGTACTGCTCGCGTTCGTCGTCCAGCAGGGCGTCGAGAGCGGTGCGCAGGGCGGGCAGGTGCTCCAGCTCGGGGTCGGCGGCCACGGTCCGGGCGGCCTCCTCGCGGGCCTGCGCGATGATCTCCTCGTCCTCGATGACGGCCAGCATGCGCAGGGACGAGCGGACACCGGACTGGGCCTGGCCGAGCACGTCGCCCTCGCGGCGCTGCTCCAGGTCGATCCGGGACAGCTCGAACCCGTCGAGGGTCGCGGCCACGGCGGCCAGCCGGGCCCGCGCAGGGCTGGCCTCGGGCATCTCGCTGACCAGCAGGCACAGGCCCGGGGCGGAGCCGCGGCCGACACGGCCGCGCAGCTGGTGGAGCTGGGAGACGCCGAACCGGTCCGCGTCCATGATCACCATGACGGTGGAGTTCGGCACGTTCACGCCGACCTCGATGACCGTCGTGGCGACCAGCACCTGGACCTCGCCGGCGGCGAACCGCCGCATGACGTCGTCCTTGTCGGCCGGGTCCATCCTGCCGTGCAGCACCTCCACCGCCAGCCCGGCCAGCGGCCCGGTGCGCAGCTTCTCGGCGGTCTCCAGGACGGCGAGCGGGGGCCGCTTCTCGGCCTCGTCCTCGGGGGACTTCGCAGCCTTGGCGGCCTTCTTCTCGTCCTCCTCGTCGCCGATGCGGGGGCAGACCACGTACGCCTGGTGGCCCTTGTCCACCTCCTCGCGGACCCGCTCCCAGGCGCGGGTGAGGAAGTGCGGCTTGTCCTTCGCGGGCACCACGTGGGTGGCGATCGGGGAGCGCCCGGCGGGCAGCTGGTCGAGGACGGAGGTCTCCAGGTCCCCGAAGACCGTCATCGCGACGGTGCGCGGGATCGGGGTCGCGGTCATCACCAGCAGGTGCGGCGGCTGCTTGCCCTTGGAGCGCAGGGCGTCGCGCTGCTCGACCCCGAAGCGGTGCTGCTCGTCGACGACGACCAGGCCGAGGTCGTGGAACTGCACCTTGTCCTCGATCAGCGCGTGGGTGCCGATCACGACGCCGGCCTCGCCGGTGACCAGGTCGAGCAGGGCCTGCCGGCGGGCGGCCGTCCCCATGGAGCCGGTGAGCAGCACGACCTTGGTGGCCCGCTCGGCCCCGCCCAGCATCCCGCCCTCGGCGAGCTCGCCCATCATCTCGGTGACGGACCGGTGGTGCTGCTGCGCGAGCACCTCGGTGGGCGCGAGCATCGCGGCCTGCCCCCCGGAGTCCACCACGGTGAGCATGGCCCGCAGCGCGACCAGCGTCTTGCCGGAGCCGACCTCGCCCTGCAGGAGGCGGTGCATGGGGTGTTCGGCGGCGAGGTCGTCGAAGATCTCGCGGGAGACGGTCTGCTGGCCGTCGGTGAGGGTGAAGGGGAGTTTGGCGTCGAAGGCGTCGAGCAGGCCGCCGGGGACGGGGCGGCGCGGGACGGCGGGCAGCTGGGAGTCGGCGTGCCGGCGTCGGGCGAGGGCGACCTGGAGGACGAACGCCTCGTCCCACTTGAGGCGGTCGCGGGCCTGCGCGACATCGGCCTTGGTGCGCGGGCGGTGGACCTTGATGAGGGCCTCGGGGAGGGTGAGCAGCCCGCGGCCCTCGCGCAGGGCGGGCGGCAGCGGGTCCGCGGCCTCCTGCGCGCTGGGCAGGACCGCGTCCACGGCCTTGGCGATCTTCCAGCTCTCCAGCTTGGCGCAGGCCGGGTAGATCGGGATGAGCTGGTTGGCGAACGCGTCGACCGCCGAGGCTCCGGCGTCGGCGCCGAGCAGTTCGTACGCGGGGTGCGAGAGCTGGAGGCGGTGGTTGAACCTCCCGACCTTGCCGGCGAACATCGCCCTGCTGCCCGGCAGCAGGTCCTTGTGCGGCTTGTGCACGCCGGAGCCGAAGAAGACCAGCTGGAGGCGGCCGTACCCGTCGGTGATGGTCACCTCCAGGCGTCTGCCCCGCCCTCCGTTGAAGGTGTGCACGCGGGCGTCGGCGACCTGCGCGACCACCGTCACGTGTTCGTCGAGCTGGTCGCCCAGGTCGGCGAGCGAGGTCAGCTCGCCGCGCTCGGCGTACCGGCGGGGGTAGTGGTGCAGCAGGTCGCCGACCGTGTGCAGGCCGAGCTGCTCGGCCAGCACCTTCGCGGTGGCGGGGCCGAGCGTCTTCTTGAGGTCTTCGTCGAGCGCGGGCACGTGTTCATTGCACACCATGGCGCCGACAAGGCGGCTATTCGACCCCGATGAGCAGGGGCGCGCAGTAGCGCCCGCCCCGGTAGGTGACGGTGTCCACGGCCAGGTGCCCGTGCTGGACGTACGCCTCCAGGCGCCCGGCGAGCGCGTCGGGCGCCTCGGGGCCGAGGACCAGGGTGACCAGTTCGCCGCCGGAGCCGAGCATCCGCTCCAGGACGGCCTCGGCGGTCCCGGCGAGGTCGCGGCCGATCACGGCGACGTCGCCGTCGATGAGGCCGAGCACGTCGCCGGCCTGGCAGATGCCGGCGGAGGTGAACGACTGCCGTTCGGCGACGGCGAGTTCCGCGTAGCGGGTGGCGCCGGCCGCGGCGGTCATGGCGACGACGTCCTCGTCGAAGCTGTCCTCCGGGTCGTGGACGGCGAGGGCGGCCAGGCCCTGGACCGCGGAGCGGGTGGGGATGACCGCGACCCGGACCCCGTCGGCGCGGGCCCGTTCGGCGGCGGCGGCCGCGGCGGCCCGCTCGTCGGGGCCGCCGGGCAGCAGCACCACCTCGCGGGCGTGGGCGCGCCGCACGGCGTCGAGGAGCCCGTCGGCGTCGGGCGTCCGGCCGGGGCGGGCGAGGACGGTGGTGGCGCCCGCCTCCGCGCACAGGGCGGCCAAGCCCTCGCCCGGGACCACGGCGACCACGGCCCGCTGGACGCGCTCGCCGCGCGCGCGGCGGCGTTCGTCGCCGAAGTGCGTGATGCGGATGCGGTGGGGCCGGCCCGCGGCCACGCCGGCCTCGACGGCGGCGCCGGGGTCGTCGACGTGGACGTGGACGTTCCACAGCCCGTCGCCGCCGACCACGACCAGGGAGTCCCCGAGCCCGTCGAGGCGCTCGCGCAGCCGGGCCACGGCCGGCTCGCCGGCCTCCAGCAGGTAGACGACCTCGTACGCGGGTCCGGCCTGCTCCTCGGCGGCGCAGGGCTGCGCGGGCTGCGGTACGGGCACGGCCCGGCCCCGGACCGCCTCCGCGGCGGGCTCCTGCCCGGACAGGGTCTGCCACAGCGCCCCGAGGACGGCGACCAGCCCGCAGCCCCCGGCGTCGACGACCCCGGCCCGGCCCAGCTCGGCGAGCTGCCCCGGGGTGGCGGCGAGGGCGGTGCGGGCACCGTCGTAGGCGGCCCGGGCGACGTCCGCGGCGGTCCCGGCGGCGGCCTCGGCGGCCTGTGCGGCCTTCGCCGCGGCGGCGGCGACGGTGAGCATGGTGCCCTCGACGGGGTGGGCGACGGCCTCGTAGGCCTCCTGGGCGGCCCGGGTGAGGGCCTGGGCGAGCAGCGGGCCCGGGCTGCGCCCGTCGGGGTCGTCGCCGAGGACGTCGGCGACGCCGCGCAGCAGCTGGGCCAGGATCGTCCCGGAGTTCCCGCGGGCGCCTATGAGCGCGCCGTGCGCCCAGGCCCGTACCGCCTGGGCCAGGGAGGCGGCGCCGGCGGCGTCCAGGGCGCGGTCCGCCGACTCGGCGGTGAGGTAGAGGTTGGTGCCGGTGTCCGCGTCCGCGACGGGGTAGACGTTGATCGCGTCGATGTCCTCGCGGGCCCGGCCCAGGGCGGCCAGGGCCAGCGAGCTCCAGGTGCGCACCGCTTCGGCGTCGAGCTCGTCGGCGGGCTGCGGCTGCGGCTCGTGCGGCACCGGGCGTTCCTCCTTGTGCGGGCCAGGGTTCACCGCAGGGTAACGAAGGACTGCCGGGGCGTCGGGCCCGCGGGGCGGGCCGGGCGGCAGCCGTGGTAGTTTTCTTGGACGGGAGCAGCCGTTGTATGCTGCTCCGGTTGCCCGATGAGAGTCGGGCGGTTCCCCCGGCAAACCACTTCAGATCTCTGATCCGGTGCGCCGGATTTCACTGTAAGTGCATCTGAAGTCTTTGGAGTGACCTGTGGCTGCCAACTGCGACGTTTGCGGCAAGGGGCCGGGCTTCGGCAACAACATCTCGCACTCGCACCGCCGTACGTCCCGTCGCTGGAACCCGAACATCCAGCGCGTGCGTGCCGTGGTCAGTGGGACGCCGAAGCGCCTCAACGCCTGCACCTCGTGCATCAAGGCCGGCAAGGTCTCGCGCTGACGCGTCCCGTCGTCGTAGCGCAGCCCTTCCCGGTTGCCAAGAAGGCCGGTCCACCTCGGTGGGCCGGCCTTTTGCCTTGCCCGGACGTCCGGGTGCGGCAGGAGGGCCGCCGCCTCGCGTCCATGACGTGAGGCGGCGGCCCTCCTGCCGTATGTCGTACGGGCCCGCGGTCGGGCCGTGTCGTGCGTGTCAGCGGCGCCACTGCCAGGCGTGGTGGACCGGGCCGATGCCGCCGCCGAGCGCGAAGCCGGCCGCGATCGCGCCGGTCACGTACTCCTTGGCCTCCCTGACGGCCTGCGGCACGTCCTGTCCCTTGGCGAGGCCGGCCGCGATCGCGCTGGCGAGGGTGCAGCCGGTGCCGTGGGTGTGCCGGTTGTCGTGACGGGGCGCCCGCAGCCACAGCTGTGTGTCGCCGTCGGTCAGCAGGTCGGCGGCCTCGTCCCCGTGGGCGGCGAGGTGTCCGCCCTTGATCAGCGCCCACTGCGGCCCGAAGGCGAGGACGGCGTCGGCGGCCCGGCGCATGTCGTCCTCGCTCTGCACCACCACGCCCGTGAGCTGCGTCACCTCGTCCAGGTTGGGGGTCGCCACGGTGGCTCGCGGCAGCAGCTCCTTGCGTACGGCCTCCAGCGCCGAGGCGGCGAGCAGCGCGTCCCCGTGCTTGGAGACCCCGACCGGGTCGACGACGGCCGGGGCGTCCGTGGCGGCGAGCAGCCCGGCCACCGTCTCCACGAGGGCCGCGGAGGCCAGCATGCCGGTCTTGACCGCCTGGACGCCGATGTCGCCGGTCACCGCCCGGTACTGGGCCGTCACGGCCTCGGCGGGCAGTTCCCAGACCCCTTGGACGCCGAGGGAGTTCTGCGCGGTCACGGCGGTCACCACGCTCATCCCGTGCACGCCGAGCGCCAGCATGGTCTTGAGGTCGGCCTGGATGCCGGCGCCGCCACCGGAGTCCGATCCGGCGACGGTCAGGCACAGCGGCGGCGCGTCGCTCATCTCGGGGTCTCCTCCGGGGCCGGGTCGGAACCGAAGTGGTCCCAGCCGCCCGTGCTCGTCCAGGGCGCGCCGTCCACGGTCACCTGGGGCAGCGCGGACCGGTTCAGCACCTCCCCGATGACCTTCCAGCGGGCGGGCAGCTTCACGTCGGGCGGGAAGGTCGCCACGATGGCGTGGTCTTCCCCTCCGGTGAGCACCCACTGCAAGGGGTCGACGCCGACGGCCTGACCGATGTCGTGCATCTGCGTCGGGATGTCGACGGCCGCCGAGCGCAGGTCGATGCGGACCTTGCTGGCCTCGGCGATGTGCCCGAGGTCGGCGATCAGGCCGTCGCTGACGTCGGTCATGGCGGTGGCGCCGAGTCCGGCGGCCGCGGGACCGGCGTGGTAGGGCGGCTCGGGGCGCCGGTGCGCCTCGACGAAGGCCCGCGGGGAGCGGAAGCCGCGTGAGAGGACCGCGTAGCCGGCCGCGGACCAGCCCAGCCAGCCCGTGACGGCGACGACGTCGCCGGGCTGGGCGCCGGAGCGCAGCACGGGCTCGTGGTTGCGCAGGTCACCGAGGGCGGTGATGGAGACGGTGATGGTGTCCCCGCGCACGACGTCGCCGCCGACCACCGCGGCGCCGGCGACCTGGCACTCGTCGCGGATGCCGTCCATCAGCTCGGTGGGCCAGGTCACCGGCAGTTCCGCGGGGACGACGAGCCCGAGCAGCAGTGCGGTCGGAACCGCGCCCATGGCGGCGATGTCGGCGAGGTTCTGCGCGGCGGCCTTGCGGCCGACGTCGTAGGCCGTGGACCAGTCGCGCCTGAAGTGCCGGCCCTCCAGCAGGATGTCCGTGCTCGCCACGACCCTCCGGTCGGGGGCGGACACCACCGCGGCGTCGTCGCCGGGTCCGAGCCGGACCGCCGGGGTGGTGGTGAGCCGTGAGGTGAGCTCCCGAATGAGCCCGAACTCCCCCAGCTCGCCCACAGTGCCCTTCATCGCTGTGCCCCTTCTTGCCCAGTCCGCTTGCGGTCGCGAGCCGTCACAGCTCTGGGTACCGTCAACAGATACGTCAACTTCTGCTCTTCGTACGCCCCGCTGTGCGTGGCGCCGCACACCCGGGTCTCCCGCTGGTGCACGGCAACGCGGTACCGTGGCGTCCCTTCTTCCCCGGGCCCGCCTGCTCTCCGCGGGCCCACCCTGAGGTTAGGGGAATCGATCCTCGTGGCCGCCCTGGAGGTTCCGTGGTACAGGCGTACATCCTTATCCAGACCGAGGTGGGCAAGGCGTCGTTCGTCGCCGAGTCCATCAGCCAGATCCCGGGGGTGATCCAGGCGGAGGACGTGACGGGCCCGTACGACGTGATCGTGCGCGCCCAAGCGGACACCGTGGACGAGCTCGGCCGCATGGTCGTCGCCAAGGTCCAGCAGGTGGAGGGCATCACCCGCACCCTGACCTGCCCGGTGGTCCATCTGTAGCCCCCGTCTACTCTTGGCCGGTGATGTCATTGCACCGCCGGCCCCTCCGTGTGCCCGCCCTGCTGCCTGCCCTGGCCGCCGCGGCAGCCCTCGCGGGCTGCTCCCCGGGCGGCGGCGAGGCCCGGGTGGACCCGCCGCCCGCGCCGCCGTCCGATGTCGCGGGCTACTGTGCGGCGCTGCACAAGGAGCTCCCGGCGACGGTGGCCGGCCTGGCGCGGACCCCTGCCGAGCCGGAGTCCGATCTGACCGCCGCGTGGGGCGGCTCGGCGATCGTACTGCGGTGCGGCATCCCCAAGCCCGCCAAGATGCGCGATCCGAAGCAGGAGGGCGTGCACGTGAACGGTGTGGCCTGGCTGCTGGAGAAGCTGGACGACGGGTCCTTCCGCTTCACCACCGGGTTGCGGCTGGCGTACACGGAGGTCCGGGTCGACAAGGAGCATGCCACGGACGCGGGGACGCTGGTCGGGCTGTCCACCGCGATCGCCAAGGCCGTCCCCGAGGGGATCTCGTCGTACTGACGCCACCCCGCCCCCCGTGTTCTCGCACCGACCGCCCGCCGGGAATCCCGGCGGGCGGTCGGCGTGGCGGGCGGGCGCGCCCTAGCGCAGTCCGGTGGAGCGGCGCAGGGCCGCCTGGATCAGGCGGTCCACCAGCTCCGGGTAGGCGATGCCCGACTCCTGCCACATCCGCGGGTACATCGAGATCGGCGTGAAACCGGGCATGGTGTTGATCTCGTTGATGACGAAGGTGCCGTCCTCGGTGAGGAAGAAGTCGGCGCGCACCAGGCCCTCGCAGGACGCGGCCTCGAAGGCCTCGATCGCGAGCCGCTGCACCTCGGCGGTCTGCTCCGGGGTGAGCGGGGCGGGCACGATGCCGGAGGCGGAGTCGATGTACTTCGCCTCGAAGTCGTAGAAGTCGTGGCTGGAGACCGGCGGGATCTCGGCGGGCGCGCTGGCGCGCGGGCCGTCCTCGAACTCCAGCACGCCGCACTCGATCTCGCGGCCGCGCAGGAGCGCCTCCACGATGACCTTCGGGTCGTGGCGCTGGGCCTCGCGGATCGCCGCGTCGAGGCCGGAGACGTCGTCGACCTTGGTGATGCCGATGGAGGAGCCGGCCCGGGCGGGCTTGATGAACAGCGGCCAGCCGTGCTCGGCGGCGAAGTCCAGGATCCGGCCCTTGGCGGCGTCCCGGTCGGCGTCCCACTCGCGCGGGCGGACGGTCAGGTAGGGGCCCACGGGCAGGCCGAAGGAGGTGAAGACGCGCTTCATGTACTCCTTGTCCTGGCCGACGGCCGAGGCGAGCACGCCGGAGCCCACGTACGGGACGCCGGAGAGCTCCAGCAGGCCCTGGAGGGTGCCGTCCTCGCCGTACGGGCCGTGCAGCATCGGGAAGACGACGTCGACCTCGCCCAGGGCCTTGGGGACGGCCCCCGGCTCGGTGTAGACGACCTCGCGGCTGGCGGGATCGACGGAGAGGACGACGGCGCCCTCCTCGGATTCCGCGAGCTCCGCGACGCTCGGGAGCTTGCGGTCGGCGATGGCCATCCGCTCGGGCTCGTCGGCGGTCAGCGCCCACCGTCCGTCCGTGGTGATGCCGATGGGCAGCACCTCGTACTTGGAGCGGTCGATGGCGCGCAGCACGGCGCCCGCCGTGACGACCGAGATGGCGTGTTCCGAGCTGCGGCCGCCGAACACGACGGCCACGCGGGGCTTGCGGCCCTGCTGCTCCGGGGACTGGGGGAGGTTCTCGCTGCTCATATCGCCACGAGAGTACCCGCTCAAGCGTCCGGAAAGGAGTCAGCGCCGTTCCGGTTTGGCGCTGCGCGCCATGAGCTCCTTCAGCGCGACCAGCGGGGGCTTGCCGTGGTGGACGATGTCGACGACCGTGTCGGTGATCGGCATGTCGACCCCGTGGCGGCGTGCCAGATCGGCCACCGACTGGCAGGACTTGACGCCTTCGGCGGTCTGCTTGGTGACCGCGATGGTCTCCTCCAGGCTCATCCCGCGGCCCAGGTTGGTGCCGAAGGTGTGGTTCCGGGAGAGCGGCGAGGAGCAGGTGGCGACCAGGTCGCCGAGGCCGGCGAGGCCCGAGAAGGTGAGCGGGTCGGCCCCCATCGCCAGGCCCAGCCGGGTCGCTTCGGCCAGCCCGCGCGTGATGAGGGAGCCCTTGGTGTTGTCGCCGAGGCCCATGCCGTCCGCGATGCCGACGGCGAGGCCGATGACGTTCTTCACGGCGCCGCCGAGCTCGCAGCCGATGACGTCGGTGCTCGTGTACGGGCGGAAGTACGGGGTGTGGCAGGCCGCCTGGAGGCGCTGCGCGACCGCTTCGTCGGCGCAGGCCACGACCGCGGCGGCGGGCTGGCGCGCGACGATCTCGCGGGCCAGGTTGGGGCCGGTGACGACGGCGACGCGCGAGGCGGGGACCTTCGCGACCTCCTCGATCACCTCGCTCATCCGCTTGGCGCTGCCCAGTTCGATGCCCTTCATCAGCGAGACGAGGACGGTCTCGGGCTCGAGCAGCGGGGCCCACTCGGCGAGGTTGCCGCGCAGGGTCTGGGAGGGGATGGCGAGGACGGCGTAGTCGGCGCCGGCGGCCGCCTCGGCGGCGTCGGTGGTGGCGCGCATGTTCGCGGGCAGCTCGACGCCCGGGAAGTACTCCGGGTTCGTCCCGGTGGTGTTGATCGCGTCGACCACCTCACGGCGGCGGCCCCACAGGACCACCTCGCAGCCGGCGTCGGCGAGCACCATGCCGAATGCGGTGCCCCAGGAGCCGGTTCCGAAGACGGCCGCCTTCACGGGACGTGTCACTTGCGCTCTCCCCCCGCGGCCTTGCGCCGCTGCTCCGCCCGGGCCTTGCGGTGGTCGTAGGGCGTCTCGGGCGCCTTCTCGCCGCGCAGCTCCTCCAGCAGCGCGGTGATGGCCGCCATGATGATCTCGGTGACTTCCTTGAGCACGTCCGGGGTGGGTTCCCGGTCGTAGTACGCGGAGAGGTCCAGCGGCGGTCCCGCGAGCACCTGGAGGGTCTTGCGCGGGAAGAGCCGGACCTTGTTCTCCTTGGCGTAGGGCGGCATCGCGAGGTTGGCGCCCCACTGGGCCACCGGCACGACCGGCGCCCTGGTCATCAGCGCGACGCGGGCGGCGCCGGTCTTGCCGGCCATCGGCCACACCTCGGGGTCGCGGGTGAGGGTGCCCTCCGGGTAGAACGCCACGCATTCGCCGCGCTCGATCGCGTCCACGGCGGCCCGGAACGCGTCCAGGGCGTTGGTGGTCTCGCGGTAGACGGGGATCTGGCCGGAGCCGTGCAGGATCGCGCCGACGAAGGGCACCTTGAACAGGGCGGCCTTCGCGAGGAAGCGGGGCACCCGGCCGGTGTTGTACTGGAAGTGCGCGTAGGACAGCGGGTCCAGGTAGGAGTTGTGGTTGACGACGGTGATGAATCCGCCGTCGGCCGGCATGTGCTCCGTTCCCCGCCAATCCCGCTTGAAGAGCACCACCAGCGGCGGTTTTGCAATGACCGCCGCCAGGCGGTACCAGAAGCCGATTCTGCGGCGGGACACTGGAACACCTTCCTCTAGTACCGGTGCGCGGGGGTACCTCCCAGCGGTGGCTGGGGAAGCTTGGGCACCTCGTCGGCCGGACAAGTGTGGCGTCAGGTCCGGACTCTGTCGAGAACACCGTACGCCCCGCTCCGGCCGCCGGACCTCCGGGTTGCCCGGGCACGGGTGACAATGGGCCGACGCATGACCAGGCCATGACCCGGCCGTGGTCCGGGCATGTGCCGCAGCGCACGGGAGGGAAGGGGTCCGCCACGAACGCCGTCTGGAGCCTGGTGATCCCGCTGAAGCCCCTGGCGGTGGCCAAGAGCCGTCTCGCGGCGGCCGTGGGGGCGTCCAGGGCGGGGCTGGCCCTGGCGTTCGCGCAGGACACGGTGGCGGGCGCGCTGGCCTGCACGGCGGTGCGGGATGTGGTGGTCGTCACGGACGACGCGGCGGCCGGGGCGGAACTGGCCCGGCTGGGGGCGCGGATCGTGCCGGACGTGCCGGCGGCGGGCCTCAACGCGGCGCTCGCCCACGGGGCGCGGCGGATACGGGCGGCCCGGCCCGGGGCGGCGCTCGCGGCGATGAACGCAGATCTTCCCGCTCTTCGTCCGCCGGAATTGCTACGCGTGCTCGAAACCGCATCCGCATTTCCCCGGGCATTTCTGGCGGATGCGGCGGGAATCGGTACGACCTTGCTTTCCGCGGGTCCGGAGTCGGAATTGGCACCCTCGTTCGGGGGCCGGTCCCGGGCCAGGCATTCCGCGTCGGGGGCGGCGGAAATCGCGCTGACGGGCGTGGACAGCGTGCGCCGGGACGTGGACACCGGCGCGGATCTGCGGACGGCCCTCTCCCTCGGTGTCGGCCCCCACACGGCCCGATACAGTTCCGGTATGCAGGCGACCGCGTACACGTACGACTCCCAGACCCGCAGCGGCAGTGTGCTGCTCGACGACGGCACCCCGGTGCCCTTCGGGGCGGCGGCGTTCGACGCGGGCGGGCTGCGGCTACTGCGCCCCGGCCAGCGGGTGCGGATCGAGACCGAGGGCGAGGGCCCTGCCTTGCGGATCACCCTGGTCACGCTGCAGACGTTCTGACCCCGACCCCCTGTATCTGACCTGCGAAAACGCACCGCGGGCCGGCCTCCCCCAAAGGGAAGCCGGCCCGACGTGTGTAACGGGCGCCCGCCCTCACTTCTTGCGGGCGGTCGTCTTCTTCGCGGTGGTGGTCTTGCGCGCCGTCGCCTTCTTGGCGGGCGCCTTCTTCGCGACGGCCTTCTTGGCCGGCGCGGTGGTCTTGGCCGTGGTCTTCTTCGCGGCCGCGGTCTTCGCCGGCGCGGCCTTCTTGGCCGCGGCGCTGGTCTTCTTGGCCGTCGCCGTGGTCTTCTTCGCCGTGGCGGCGGTCTTCTTCACGGTGGCCTTCTTCGCCGCCGCGGTCTTCGCCGGCGCGGCCTTCTTGGCCGGCGCCGCCTTCTTCGCGGTGGTGGCCTTCTTGGCGGCGGCCTTCTTGACCGTCGAGCGGCTGGAGGCGGCAGCGGCGGCGGCCATCAGGCTGCCCTTGGGGGCTTTCTTGACGGCCACCTCGTCGCCCTTGGGGAGCTTCTTGGTGCCGCTGACCAGGTCCTTGAAGCCCTGGCCCGCGCGGAAGCGGGGAACCGAGGTCTTCTTGACCCGGACGCGCTCACCCGTCTGCGGGTTGCGGGCGTAGCGGGCCGGCCGGTCGACCTTCTCGAACGAGCCGAAGCCCGTGACCGAGACCCGGTCGCCCGCGACCACCGCGCGGACCATGGCGTCCAGTACCGCGTCGACAGCGTCAGCGGCCTGCTGGCGGCCGCCCAGCTTGTCGGCAATCGCTTCTACGAGCTGCGCCTTGTTCACGTCTTCCCCTTCGGAGACTTCGCCAGAACGAATGTGTTCAAGCTTATTTCGCACGTTAGGCGGATATATACCGCAAATCAAACACGAAACGGGCTAATCACCCTAGTGCCGCAACGGAAGTGCCCGTTGCGGAGTTCCTTCGCATCAGTCGCCTTCAGGGAATCGACCCTCGTCGAGGTCCTTCATCAACCTGTCCAGGCGCCTTGCCGCATCGGCGAGATCATGCTTCGCCGCGGCCGTGACGACCAACAGCTTCCGGGACAGCGCCATCCTTACCGCCTCCGGGACTTGCAGCGTGCGCACCCTTGCGTGTGCTTCTTTCAACCGGTCCGCGACGAGTTCGTAGAGCTCAAGTTGACTGTCGCGTTCCATGCACAGATTGTGCCATCTGGGGCGAGTTGTCGCCTCACGGGGCCTCAACACACAGCTGTGCCCCCCGCCGGAAGGCGGGGGGCACAGTGTTCTCGATGTGATCACCGGAAGGTGAATAAGCGCTGATCAGGCTGGAATCAGACCTGAATCGTGCGCGGCTTGAAGGCGGGTCGCGCGCTTTCGTACGCGTCGATGTCGGCTTCGTTCTGAAGGGTGAGCGAGATGTCGTCCAGACCCTCCAGCAGACGCCAGCGGGCGTTGTCGTCGAGCTCGAACTCCGCCTCGATTCCCGCCGCGCGGACCTGCCGGGCGACCAGGTCGACGGTCACCTCGGCGGTGGGGTCGGCCTCGGTCAGCTCCCAGATCCGCTCGACGGTCTCCTGCGGCAGGACCACCGTCAGCAGACCGTTCTTCAGCGAGTTGCCGCGGAAGATGTCGGCGAAGCGCGAGGAGATGACCGCCTTGAACCCGAAGTTCTGCAGGGCCCAGACGGCGTGCTCGCGCGAGGAGCCGGTGCCGAAGTCGGGGCCGGCGACCAGCACCGTCGCGCCCGCGCGCTCCGGGCGGTTCGTGATGAAGTCGGGGTCCTTGCGCCAGGCCTCGAAGAGCCCGTCCTCGAACCCGTCGCGGGTGATCTTCTTCAGCCAGTGCGCCGGGATGATCTGGTCGGTGTCGACGTTGCTGCGGCGCAGCGGTACGGCCCGGCCGGTGTGGGTGGTGAAGGCTTCCATGGTTCAGACTCCGGAGGGGGCGGGATCGGCCGAGTTGGCGGTCAGGTCGGCGGGCGAGGCCAGATGGCCCAGCACCGCGGTGGCGGCGGCCACCGGCGGGGAGACCAGGTGCGTGCGGCCGCCCTTGCCCTGCCGGCCCTCGAAGTTGCGGTTGGAGGTGGACGCGGAGCGCTCACCGGGGGCCAGTTGGTCGGGGTTCATGCCCAGGCACATGGAGCAGCCCGCGTGCCGCCATTCCGCGCCGGCCTCCTTGAAGACCACGTCCAGGCCCTCCTCGACGGCCTGCAGGGCGACGCGGACCGAGCCCGGGACGACCAGCATCCGCACGCCGTCGGCGACTTTGCGGCCCTTGATGACGTCGGCGACGGCGCGCAGGTCCTCGATCCGGCCGTTGGTGCAGGAGCCTACGAAGACGGTGTCGACCCGGATGTCGCGCAGCGGCTGCCCGGCGCTCAACCCCATGTACTCCAGGGCCTTTTCGGCGGCCAGGCGCTCCGAGGCGTCCTCGTACGAAGCAGGATCGGGGACGCTGGCGGAGAGCGGCGCGCCCTGGCCGGGGTTGGTACCCCACGTGACGAACGGCGACAGGGAGGCACCGTCGATGACGACCTCGGCGTCGAAGACCGCGTCCTCGTCGGTGCGCAGCGTCTTCCAGTACGCGACCGCCGCGTCCCAGTCCTCGCCCTGCGGGGCGTGGTCGCGGCCCTGCAGGTAGTCGAAGGTGGTCTGGTCGGGGGCGATCATGCCCGCGCGGGCGCCGGCCTCGATCGACATGTTGCAGATGGTCATCCGGGCCTCCATCGAGAGCTTCTCGATGGCCTCGCCGCGGTACTCCAGGACATAGCCCTGGCCGCCGCCCGTACCGATCTTGGCGATGATCGCCAGGATCAGGTCCTTGGCGGTGACGCCCTCCGGCAGCTCGCCCGTGACGGTGATCGCCATCGTCTTGGGGCGGGCCAGCGGCAGCGTCTGGGTGGCCAGGACGTGCTCGACCTGGCTGGTGCCGATGCCGAAGGCCAGCGCGCCGAAGGCGCCGTGCGTCGAGGTGTGCGAGTCGCCGCAGACCACGGTGGTGCCCGGCTGGGTCAGGCCCAGCTGCGGTCCCACGACGTGGACGACGCCCTGCTCGACGTCGCCCAGCGGGTGCAGGCGTACGCCGAACTCGGCGCAGTTCTTGCGCAGCGTCTCCAGCTGGGCCCGGGAGACCGGGTCGGCGATCGGCTTGTCGATGTCGAGGGTGGGGGTGTTGTGGTCCTCGGTCGCGATGGTGAGGTCGAGACGGCGGACCTTGCGGCCGGCCTGCCGCAGGCCGTCGAAGGCCTGGGGGCTGGTCACCTCGTGCAGCAGGTGCAGATCGATGAAGAGGAGGTCGGGCTCGCCTTCGGCGCGCCGGACGACGTGGTCGTCCCAGACCTTCTCCGCGAGTGTCCTACCCATCGCTTTCCCTCCGGCCGGCCCCTCGGGCCGGCGCTTCATAGAGATGTGGTGCGGCTGATCGCCGGTACCCCACGTGCCGGACGACGGCCTCGGACCCAGTGGTTCGTGGACCCGCACATACAGACTCGCTTGTTCTTGGAAAAATTGAACTTGCGTTTCACAGTGTGAGACGTGAATATCGTTTCATGGACAACTCTAGCGGCGTCGGCGTTCTCGACAAGGCAGCTCTGGTATTGAGCGCACTGGAGTCCGGTCCGGCCACCCTCGCCGGGCTGGTCGCGGCGACAGGGCTCGCACGACCCACGGCACATCGCCTGGCCGTGGCACTGGAACACCACCGGATGGTGGCGAGGGACATGCAGGGCCGGTTCATCCTCGGACCGCGGCTGGCGGAGCTCGCCGCCGCGGCCGGCGAGGACCGCCTGCTGGCCACGGCGGGACCGGTACTCACCCACCTGCGCGACGTGACCGGGGAGAGCGCGCAGCTCTACCGCCGGCAGGGGGACATGCGCATCTGCGTGGCGGCCGCCGAGCGGCTGTCGGGCCTCAGGGACACCGTCCCGGTGGGCTCCACGCTCCCGATGAAGGCCGGCTCCGCCGCGCAGATCCTCATGGCCTGGGAGGAGCCCGAGCGGCTGCACCGCGGCCTCCAGGGCGCGCGCTTCACGGCGACGGCCCTGTCGGGCGTGCGGCGCCGCGGCTGGGCGCAGTCGATCGGCGAGCGGGAGCCCGGTGTGGCGTCCGTCTCGGCGCCGGTGCGCGGGCCGTCGAACCGCGTGGTGGCCGCCGTGTCGGTCTCCGGGCCGATCGAGCGCCTGACCCGCCACCCGGGCCGGATGCACGCCCAAGCCGTCATCGACGCCGCGGCCCGCCTGACGGAGGCCCTGCGCCGTTCCGGCTGAGCCCCTCCCCGGTCGCAGACCTCTCTTCCACCAGTCCCCCGGGCCCGGGGGCGCGTACGACGCCGCACACGTCCGAACACGCGCCTTCGGGCCCGTACTTGTGCGCCCCCCGGGCTCGCTCCGGGCCGCCCCTGCACAGCCCCTGCGCAGGGTGCGGAAACACGAAGGAGGCCCTCCGCGATGAACGCGGAGGGCCTCCTCGATGCGTACCCCCGACCGGATTCGAACCGGCGCTACCGCCTTGAGAGGGCGGCGTGCTAGGCCGCTACACAACGGGGGCATGCCTTGCAGCTGACGCTGCACTGCGCTGGGCTACCAGGACTCGAACCTAGAACAAAGGAACCAGAAACCTTCGTGTTGCCAATTACACCATAGCCCAAGGTGGTCTAAACCAGACCTCAGTACCCCCGACCGGATTCGAACCGGCGCTACCGCCTTGAGAGGGCGGCGTGCTAGGCCGCTACACAACGGGGGCCCTAGCGATCCTGCATCAAGACGTCCGGGAGCTACCCAGAACACCTCGCGGGAAGGATCTGTACCCCCGACCGGATTCGAACCGGCGCTACCGCCTTGAGAGGGCGGCGTGCTAGGCCGCTACACAACGGGGGCAAAGCACTGCGTTACTGCTGCACTGCGCTGGGGTACCAGGACTCGAACCTAGAATAAGGGAACCAGAAACCCTCGTGTTGCCAATTACACCATACCCCACCAAAAGTCAATCCCTTGCGGGGACTTTCCTTCGGGCGGCGCCTCCGTCCGGCCTTTCGGCCCGCTCCGGCGGCGCAGAAAGAACATTACCGGATGCCTGACCGTGCTCCAAAACGGGTATCCCCGGCCAGCACCCCCGGGAGCTGCGAGAGCCCCGCGATCCGGTGCACACCACCGGGTCCGGGGCCCCGTCCACCGTCGCGATCCAGCCAGACCGCGGTCAGGCCGGCGTCACGCGCGCCGCGCGCATCGATCTCCGGCTGGTCCCCCACGTACGCCACCTCGGCCGGCGGCAGGCGCAGCGCCTCGCAGGCCGCGAGGAAGGCCGCCGCCTCGGGCTTGCTGACCCCGAGCTCGGCGGCGCACACGAGCACCTCGAAGCGCTCGCGCAGCCCGAGCCGGCGCAGCTTGGGGTCCTGGTTGGCGCTGGAGGAGTTGGACAGCACCCCGTGCCGGTAGCGGCGCGCCAGGGCGTCCAGGGCGGGCAGGACGTCGGGGAACACCGTCCAGGCGGCCTGGTAGTGCTCCACGTACCGCTCGAACCAGGCGTCGGCGGTGTCGTCGTCCATCGCGGGCTCGTCCAGGAAGTCCCGCACCCGGTCCCGGCGCTGCCCCTGGAAGGACACCTCGCCGGCGGCGAAGCGGTCCCAGTGCCGGGCGGTGGCCTCCCGCCACCGCGCGAGGGCCTGCGCGGGGGTTCCGTAGCGCCGGTCGAGCCCGTCCTCGGCGAGCCGTCGCGCGAGCCCGGCGGTGTCGGCACCCGTGTAGTCGAAGAGGGTGTCGTCGATGTCCCACAGCACGGCGCGGATCGGCATACCGCCGAGGCTACGCCGACTCCCCGGCCCGCGGCGGCCGGACGGTGAAGTCCGTCACCTCGAACGCCGCAGGGGGCGGCCTCCGGACGAACCGGGGGCCGCCCCCTGCGGGACGACGGGCGCCTTGACGCCTACGCGGTGGCGGCCAGCTTGGCCAGGGCCGCGTCGATACGGGCCAGCGAGCGGTCCTTGCCCAGGATCTGCAGGGACTCGAAGAGCGGCAGGCCGACGGTGCGGCCGGTGACGGCCACACGGACCGGCGCCTGCGCCTTGCCGAGCTTGAGGCCGTGGGCCTCGCCGGCGGTCAGGACGGCCTGCTTGAGGGACTCCGGGTCGCTCCAGTCGGCCGTGTCCAGGTGGGCGCGGGCGCTGGTCAGCAGAGCCGCCGGCTCGCCCTTCATGGCCTTGTCCCAGGACGCCTGGTCCTCGACCGGCTCCTTGCGGAACAGGAAGTCCACGTTGGCGGTGATGTCCGACAGGACGGTCACACGGGTCTGGGCGTACGGCGCGATGGCCTCCCAGGCCGCCGTGTCGAACTCCTCGGGCTCCCAGTTGGCGAACGGGGCCTGCAGCCACGGGGCGCAGGCGTCCGCGAAGGCCTTCGGGTCCAGCCGGCGGATGTGGTCGGCGTTGATCGCCTCGGCCTTCTTCAGGTCGAAGCGCGCCGGGTTCGCGTTCACGTCGGGGATGTCGAACTTCGCCACCATCTCCTCGATCGAGAAGACGTCCTGGTCCTTGGAGAAGGACCAGCCGAGGAGCGAGAGGTAGTTCAGCAGGCCCTCGGGCAGGAACCCGCGCTCGCGGTAGAGGTTGAGCGAGGACTCCGGGTCGCGCTTGGAGAGCTTCTTGTTGCCCTCGCCCATCACGTACGGCAGGTGGCCGAACTGCGGGATGCCGGTGGCGATGCCCAGCTCCATCAGCGCCTTGTACAGCGCGATCTGGCGGGGGGTGGAGGACAGCAGGTCCTCGCCGCGCAGCACGTGGGTGATCTGCATCAGTGCGTCGTCGACCGGGTTGACGAGCGTGTACAGCGGTGCGCCGTTGGCCCGCAGGATGCCGAAGTCCGGCACGTTCTCCGGGGTGAAGGTCAGCTCGCCGCGGACCAGGTCGGTGAAGGTGATCGGCTCGTCGGGCATCCGGAAGCGGACGATGGGCGTGCGGTGCTCGCCCTGGTACGCCTCCAGCTGCACGGCGGTCAGCTCGCGGCAGTGGCCGTCGTAGCCGGAGGGCTTGCCGGCGGCGCGGGCGGCCGCGCGGCGGGCGTCGAGCTCCTCGGTGGTGCAGTAGCAGTCGTACGCGTAGCCGCCGTCGCGGAGGCGCTGCGCGACGTCCGCGTAGATGTCCATGCGCTCCGACTGGCGGTACGGGGCGTGCGGGCCGCCCACCTCGGGGCCCTCGTCCCAGGTGAAGCCGAGCCAGCGCAGCGAGTCGAGCAGCTGGCCGTAGGACTCCTCGGAGTCGCGGGCCGCGTCGGTGTCCTCGATGCGGAAGACGAACGTGCCGCCGTGGTGGCGGGCGAACGCCCAGTTGAACAGGGCGGTGCGGACCAGGCCCACGTGGGGGTTGCCGGTCGGGGAGGGACAGAAACGTACGCGGACGGGGGTCGCGTTAGCCACGCTTGATCACCTTGTTGGTGAGAGTGCCGATGCCTTCGATGGTGACGGCGACCTCGTCGCCGACGTTGAGGGGGCCGACTCCGGCCGGGGTCCCCGTGAGGATGACGTCGCCGGGGAGCAGCGTCATGGCCTCGGTGATGTGGACGACCAGGTCCTCGACGGAGCGGACCATGTCGCTGGTGCTGCCGAGCTGGCGCTGCTGGCCGTTGACCGTGCACTGGACGGCCAGGCCGGCGGCGATCGCCTCCGGGTCCAGGCCGGTCTCGATCCAGGGGCCGAGGGGGCAGGCGCTGTCGAAGCCCTTGGCCCGGGCCCACTGCTTCTCGCGCTGCTGGACGTCGCGCGCGGTGACGTCGTTGGCGCAGGTGTAGCCGAGGATCACGTCCTTGACGCGCTCGCGCGGGACCTCGCGGCACATGCGGCCGATGACCACGGCGAGCTCCGCCTCGTGGTGGAGGTCCTGGGAGAAGGAGGGGTAGGTGATCGGGTCGCCCGGGCCGACCACCGAGGTGGAGGGCTTGAAGAAGGTGATGGGGGCGTCCGGGACCTCGTGGCCGAGCTCGGCCGCGTGCTCCGCGTAGTTGCGGCCGACGGCCACGACCTTGTTGGGGAGCACGGGCGGCAGCAGCCGGACCTTGCTCAGCGGGACCTTCGTGCCGGAGAGCTCGAAGTCCGCGAACGGGATGCCCTTGATGATGTCGAGGACGAGCTCACCCTCGGCGCCGGGGGCGGTGTCGCCCTCGACCGCGCCGAACGCGACATTGCCGTCGATCGAGAACCTGGCGATGCGCACGTGCTGCGTCTGCCCCTCTTTGTATTTCCGCTGGCTGGAGTCTGCGGACTCCAGGCTAACGCGGCGGGCAGCGGCGCCCCGCGTTCATTGCGCCGCCGGGCCGGCGGCGGGGCGTCTGTGCTCTCTCCTCCCGGGCTGCTCGCCGGGCGGCTGCTACTGGGCGGCGGGGGCGGCCGGGGCGTGCATCAGCACGGTGCGGCGCGGGTTCGCGGTCTGGGTGGGCAGCTCGACGGCGTGCTCCGGAGCCTCGACGGCCTGCAGCTCCTCGGCGTCCTTGAGGTGCGCGAGGGTGGTGCGGCGCGGGTTGGCTATGTTGCGGAACATCATCGTCGTCTTCATCGGAGTTTCGGGCCCTCGGCTCGGTCGGTGGTGGGGTTGTCGGTTGCGTCAACCCTGTAAAGGGCAAGGCTAAACATCCGATTCCCCGCCTGAACCGGGAAGTATTGGCCACGGCCGTGTGAGTTTGCTCACCCGTGACACGACAATCCGGGCATAACCGTCAGTCAATTCGGGCGCCAGAAACGGACATTGCGCCACTGAATCAGCCATTCCGCTCCTGATCATCTCGACTGGGACACCTTGCCAGCCTCGGCGTTTGGGCGGTGTAAGTCCGATTCGCCCTGAAAGCTGGCCCACATGGCGTAGCGCCGCCATCACGGCTCGTGACCGACGCTCCAGGCCGACACGCGCACCTTGTTGGAGATCCGCCACTGTGCTGGAATTCGCGGGACCGCCGCGGGAGACCGCCGGCGCGCAGGTGGCGCGAGACGCGCCGCGCGGCGGTGCAAGGAGAGAAAGACGCGCCGGTCACCGACGACCACCATGGGGCTGCGACGCCCCACGACTCGACACCGTCCCACCGGTCGCCCGGCGGGACGCCTGGTCCAGAGGTTGCGACGCTAGTGCAGGGACGATTCAAGAGGGATGGCAAGGGGTCTCCCCAGGCCCTTCAGGGCCGAGAGGAAGCTGCTGCGGAGCAGGACCCGCGCGGCGGGACCGACCGTGGCTCCTCGCCCCAGCACGCCCAGGGCCGCGGGCCCGCCATCGAAGGCGCAGGCCCCGACTCCTCCGAAGCGAAGGCCAAGGCCTCACGCCTCAAGCCCAAGGGCAGGACCAAGGGCAAGGGCGCCAAGGGCAAGGCCGCGACCGACGAGTCGGCCGAGAACGACACCGCGATACCGAAGGCCCCGCCCGGGCCCGGTTCGCGTCTGCACATGCAGAACTGGCGCATCAGCACGCGACTGGTGTCGCTGCTGACCCTGCCCGTCGTCGCCGCCACCACCCTCGGTGCCTTCCGTATCGACGACTCGCTGACCGACATCGCCCAGCTCGAGCACATGCAGCTGCTCACGACGATGACCCGGCAGGCCACCAACCTGGCCGCCGCGCTCCAGGAGGAGCGCGACCAGTCGGCCGGTCCGCTGTCGATCAACAAGACGGACAAGCCCGACAGCTTCGTCATGGGCGTCCGCTCGCAGACCGACGCCGCCGTCAAGGCCTTCGCCGCCGCGACCGACAAGGTCGACGGCACGGAGGACAAGGACGAGACCCTCAAGTCGATCCGCAACAACATCCTGCAGATCGGCCGTCAGCTCGGCGAGCTCGACGCGGTCCGCAAGAAGGCGTACCAGAACGGCGCCCAGCAGACCGTCACCGAGTACAACTCGCTGATCGTCTCGCTGCTCTCCCTCTCCCAGGACATGGCCCAGGCCACGTCCAGCCCGGAGATGATCAAGCGTACCCGTGCGCTGGCGGCGTTCTCCTCCGCCAAGGAGTACGCCTCGATCCAGCGCGCGATCATCGCCGCCTCGCTGCCCGACGGCAACGAGAAGACCGCGGGCAAGCTGTCCGAGAACGACCGCCTGTACGCGCTCTCCGCGCTCCGCGGCGAGAGCCAGGCGAAGAAGACCTTCGAGCTCGTCTACCAGGGCAAGTCGGAGGAGCTCCTCTCGTCGCTCGGCGACGGCAACCCCGAGATCGGCAAGGCGGACCACTACACCCGCCGCGTCCTGTCGACCGCCGACCAGTTCTCCAAGGAGACCCAGTACAAGTCCTGGCTGGACTGGTACGACGCGGACGGCACCAAGCTCCAGGCCATGAAGGTCATCGAGCTCACCCTGCTCGAGGAGATGGAGCAGAAGGCCCGTGAGCTGAAGAACGAGTCGCAGCGCGACGCGATCATCAACGGTGCCCTGATCCTCCTCGTGCTCGGCGTCTCCCTCGTCGGCGCGTTCGTCATGGCCCGGTCCATGATCCGCTCGCTGCGCCGCCTGCAGGACACCGCGACCAGGGTCGCCCAGGACCGTCTGCCCGAGCTCGTCAAGCAGCTGTCCGAGTCCGACCCGCAGGACGTGGACACGTCCGTGGAGTCCGTCGGCCTGCACACCCGCGACGAGATCGGCCAGGTGGCCGCGGCCTTCGACGACGTGCACCGCGAGGCCGTCCGCCTCGCCGCCGAGCAGGCCCTCCTCCGGGGCAACGTCAACGCGATGTTCACCAACCTCTCGCGCCGCTCCCAGGGCCTCATCCAGCGTCAGCTGTCGCTCATCTCCGAACTGGAGTCGCGCGAGGCCGACCCGGACCAGCTGTCCTCGCTCTTCAAGCTCGACCACCTCGCCACCCGCATGCGCCGCAACGGCGAAAACCTCCTCGTCCTCGCGGGTGAGGAGCCAGGCCGCCGGTGGACCCGCCCCGTCCCGCTCGTCGACGTGCTCCGTGCCGCCGCGTCCGAGGTGGAGCAGTACGAGCGCATCGAGCTCGCGTCGGTGCCCGGCACCGACGTCGCCGGCCGCGTCGTCAACGACCTCGTGCACCTCCTCGCCGAGCTGCTGGAGAACGCCACCTCGTTCTCCTCCCCGCAGACCAAGGTCAAGGTCACCGGCCACGCGCTGCCCGACGGCCGCGTGCTCGTCGAGATCCACGACACCGGTATCGGCCTCTCCCCCGAGGACCTCGCGTCCATCAACGAGCGGCTCGCCGCGCCGCCCACCGTGGACGTCTCCGTCTCCCGCCGCATGGGCCTGTTCGTGGTCGGCCGCCTGTCCCTGCGACACGGCATCCGCATCCAGCTGCGCCCGTCCGACTCGGGCGGTACGACGGCCCTCGTCATGCTTCCGGTGGACGTCGCCCAGGGCGGCAAGAAGCCGGGCCAGGGCGGTCCCGGCGGCCAGGGCGGCCCCGGCACCGGCGGTCCGCAGGGCGGTCCCGGCGCCTCCGCCGGCCAGGGCTCCGGCCCCGGCGGCGGTGCCCGCCAGCCCGTGGGCGCCGGCCAGCGCGCCGGTATCGCCGCCGCCATGGGCCAGCGCGCCGCGCTGCCCGGGCAGGGCGGTCCCGGCGGGCGTCCGCAGGGCGGTCCGGGCATGCCCGGCGGTCCCGGTGTGTCCGGTGGTCCGGGCATGGCCGGTGGTCCCGGTATGTCCGGTGGTCCGGGCATGGCCGGCGGTCCCGGCATGCCGGCCGCGCCGACCGGCCAGGGCCACGGTGCCTTCGGCGGCGGCGCCCCGCTGCCGAACCGCGGTCCGGCGGGCGGCCCCGCCGACGCTCCCCAGGCCCGTCCGGCCTCCGCTCCCTCCGGCCCGGCCGGCTTCCCGCAGGGCAACGGCTTCGAGCGGCCGCAGCCGCCCCAGCCCGGCGCCCCCACGGGCCCGGCCGGCCAGGCCCACGCCCAGCCCCAGGCTCCCGCCCCGGCTCCGCAGCGCGGCCCGCGGGCGCAGCTGCCGCCGCGCGGCGGCGCCGTGCGCCCGGAGCTCCCCGGCACCGGCGGCGCGCCCGCCGGGGTCCCGCAGACCGCAGGCTGGGGCGCCGACCCGGCCCGCCAGGGCGGCCAGGAGATCCCGCGCGGCCACGACGAGCTCTCGGGCCCCGGCTCGACGGCCGAGTTCCCGCGCCCGGACTTCAACGCCCCGCCCCCGCAGGCCGGCCCGGCCTCCACCACCGGACAGTTCGAGCGCCCGGACGTGCGCGGCCCGATGGACCCGTCCACCACGGGCCAGTTCGCCCGGCCCGACTTCCAGGCCCCGCGGCCCGGCGGTCCCGGCGTCGGCGGCTACGCCGCCCAGCCGCAGGCCCAGCTGCCGCAGGCCCCCCAGCCGGAGGCGCTGCCCCCGGCCCAGGGCCTCGGCGGCGAGCGCAGCCCGATCTTCGAGACGCTCGAGTCGAACTGGTACCCCCAGCAGGGCTCCCAGCCGACCGGGCAGATGCAGTCCACCGGGCAGATGCCGGCGGTGCCCCAGCACCCGCAGGCCGCCGCCCCGGCTCCGGCCACCCGCCAGCGCCCGCAGCAGCCGCTGCAGCGGCGCGGCCAGGAGCCCGCGGCCGAGCCGGCCCAGACGGCGACCGGCACCACTCCGACCGTCAGCTGGAAGTCGTCTCCGAACGACGAGCTGATGCGGCAGGCCGAGCGCGTGCGCCAGCCCGCCGCCGGCGGCATCACCACCTCGGGGCTGCCGCGCCGGGTACCGCGGGCGAACCTCGTGGCCGGCACCGCACAGCAGCAGACCGACACTCAGGCCGGTCCGCAGGTCAGCCGTGCACCGGACGAAGTCCGTGGCCGTCTGACCAACCTCCGACGCGGTATCCAGCAGGGTCGCCAGGCCGGGAACAACGGCCAGACGACCGGCAGCTACCCCATCGACCCCACTTACCAGCAGGAGCGTTAGTTGAGTTCGATGAGCCAGGCGGCACAGAACCTGAACTGGTTGATCACCAACTTCGTGGACAACACCCCCGGGGTGTCCCACACGGTGGTGGTCTCCGCCGACGGCCTCCTTCTGGCGATGTCCGATGGATTCCCGCGCGACCGCGCCGATCAGCTGGCGGCCGTGGCCTCCGGACTGACCTCGCTGACCGCCGGAGCCTCCCGCATCTTCGAGGGCGGACCCGTCAACCAGACCGTGGTCGAAATGGACCGGGGATTCCTCTTCCTCATGTCCATCTCCGACGGGTCCTCGCTCGCGGTGCTCGCGCACCCCGAGTGCGACATCGGCCTCGTCGGCTACGAGATGGCCCTCCTCGTGGATCGAGCGGGCACGGTCCTCACCCCGGACCTGCGCGCCGAACTGCAGGGAAGCCTGCTCATCTGACCCACCATCCTCCGGGCCGGACGGTACTTCCGGCCCGGGGGACCGGGGCTCTGGCCCCGGATCCCAGTACCACCGCCAGGCCGTCATACCATCCCCCCCACCGGCCGCCCCGTCAGACGGCACGCTGACCACTGCTGTCCAGCCCGGAGGATCAATGACCCCGCCCCCCGCCTACTCCGATGCGTACGACGACTCGTCGTACTCGGAGGGCGACCAGCCGCTCGTGCGCCCGTACGCCATGACCGGCGGACGGACCCGGCCGCGCTACCAGCTCGCCATCGAGGCGCTGGTCAGCACCACGGCCGATCCGATGCACCTGTCCGGCCTGCTGCCCGAGCACCAGCGCATCTGCACGCTGTGCCGCGAGGTCAAGTCGGTCGCGGAGGTCTCCGCACTGCTGTCGATGCCGCTCGGTGTCGCCCGGATCCTCGTCGCCGACCTGGCAGAGGCCGGAATGGTGGCCATCCACCAGCCGGGCAACGGAGAGGCCGGCGGCACGCCGGACGTGACACTGCTCGAAAGGGTGCTCAGTGGACTTCGCAAGCTCTAACGGCGGGGCGGCTCGCTCCACCACCTCCGCGAAGATCGTGGTGGCCGGCG